>JAUVZJ010000069.1 GCA_030602585.1 Candidatus Methanophagales archaeon
TTCTGTAGTATTCGTGGGTATATCTCTACAGCGCGGAAGAACGGGCGTCGTGTCCTCGATGCTATTCACGATGCGCTTAGAGGGTCTCCATTTATTCCTTCAGACGGTTCTATGGGGTTGACACAGGGGTGAGTAGTTACACTTTCATGTGCATTCACCCTTTTGGTTCCATATAATATAAGAAATAATTTAAGTTAGTATATATCTATTTTTGGTAAAGCGGTGTTCCGAACCTGCATATCTTGGAAATACAGGAATAGGACTCGCTAGGCAATAATAATATTCTTTATAACTTTTAGCATTGTAGTGAAACAACAGAGGATATTTGAATATGCCTGATTAGCCATTGGGCAATAGCAGTTACCCTCTCTTATATATTTCCTCACATCATTCGCTTGCTTTGAATACCAAACCTTCTTAAAATCATAGTCCACTTCTGCATCACGCAAGTTCCCCATTGCTTTATTATAGCCAAGAATGCAGCAAGGCCATACTTCACCGTATGGATTGATATGAGCATTGGAAATGCCTGCATAACAGGGCAATACTTGTCTCTTCTCTCTTATAGATCGAACAACAAGGTCATAGTAAACAAGGCGAAAGGCTTGTGTATATCTCGATAATTTTCTTTTAGATTTGAGGTCCTTTCGAATCACAGAGGAAAAACAATTAATCGCTTTTTCATATTCCTCCGCTGTGGGCGTGATAGGCTCATTTACGGTGAACAACTCAGACCTTTGCTCTGCAATCTCATTAATATAACTATCGGCATTTAGCTGCTGGGCATAATCAGAGATTTCTACAATATTATCAAAATTGAATTTTGAAATCACGGTGCCAAGATTCACATCCAAATTAGGATACTGCTTCTTTATCGTTTTTAAACGCGCCAATGTATCCAGAACTTTTTCAAAGTTTCCTTTTACACCTCTAATCTCATCGAGTTTCTCGCCAACGCCATCAAAAGAAGGTTTGACGGTAAACGGAACATCACAATTATTATCTTTCATAACTTCCAGAATTTCTATTGTTTTTTTCTCGATTAATTTTGGCGCGAGCGCATTTGTTGGCGCATGGATTACACCGGGAGTTAGATACTTACATGCGAGGTCAACTATTTCAACCAAATCCTTCCGCAAATATGGTTCACCTCCGCTTATATTGAAGAAATAAATATGACCCATGCTCATAAAGATTTTCTCTATTTCATCGGGTTTAAGTTCTCTTTCTCTTAATTCGGGATTTTCCTGATATAATTTCCAGATATAACACGTTTTACATCGCGATTGGCACATGTTAGTGACGGAAAATGTTAGGGTAACAGGCATTGGGGGCTTAATTAGATTTTTTCGTGCCAGTTTGAATGCCACTACCTTTGGTAAAAGTTCCCTCGTATATGATACCGCAGTCATTTTAACACCTGAAGGATATAGGATATGTTTTTATATATTTTTACAAAAACTTTCTATTATCTCAACCATTCTATCCCATGAGAAAATATCTTTTTGCTTTTTTATATTCGCTTCAAACTCTCTCTCCCTGTCTTCTTCAAAATATCTGATAATTGCATCTGAAAGAGCATTTGAGTCTTCAGCAGGCACGATAAATCCAGTCTCACCGTCTTTAACCACATCTGGAAGTCCACCTACGTTTGTTGTTATCACAGGTTTATCAAATCCAAAAGCAATTTGAATAATGCCACTTTGTGTTGCTGAAATGTATGGAAGAACTACCAAATCGGCAGCCGAGAAATATAAACCCACATCTTCATTTGGAATATATTTATCAATGATACTTACTTCTCTCTCGATTCTAAGTTCATTAATTATATCCATATACTTCTTTTTATCGTCCCAGAATTCGCCTGCAATCAATAGATTTACATTTAGTTTTTCCAATACTTTTGGCATTGCCTCTATCAAGATTTTTAGTCCCTTGTATTCTCGTACGAAACCGAAATGAAGAACGACCTTATTTTTTAATTCTAATCCCTTTTTAGCCTCCGACTCCGATATTTTCGTAAACTTGAAGACTTCATAGGTAGGATGAACTGTTTGCTTCACTTCAGCCCCGGGGAGTATTGCTTTCAAGTTCTCATGGTCTTCATTTGAGTGAACAACAAAAAAATCAGACCTTTTAAGTGCTATTTTGGTTAAAATTCTATCTATAAATCTCGCCTCATGCTGTAAAATATTGTGACAAACGAACAAAATTTTTGTTTCTGCTAAGTGCTTTATTAAAAATGAAAGTGTAAAGCAAAGAGGGGTAAAGAAAGGTGTCCACCAATGTAAGATGAGCAGATCTGGTTTTTCCTTCCTTATTTTTGAAAATACTTTAAGCCATGTCACAGGATTGATTGAATCTAAGCTAAACTCAGAGCTTACTTTGATTCTCTCTTTGCTCTCTAAATCTTTCTGATTTTCACCGGGATATAGAAATGATGGATAAAGTCTTTTAAACGATATTGATTTTACATTGTGTTTTTTCTTTAAAGTTTCGCATAATAGCGTATTGTAATGTGATATTCCGCCCCTATATGGATAAGTCGGACCGATAACACAAATTTTCATTGTCATTTCACTCGAACAATCTTATAAAATATTCGGGTTGTATTCAATCTTTGGCTAAAGTTCACCCTTAAGAGACTAATTGATGCTCCTGTAAGCCTCTTCATCTAAGAGAAGTTCCAGGGTCTCAAGTTACTTCCTCTTGTTATCCCTTTCCATCTTCTTCAGCCTATATAATATCTCGTCCTGAATCCTTCGGTGCGTCCTCAACATATCAGCCAGCAATCCAAGCACTATCGTTTGAGTGCCAACGATCAACAACAAAACCGTTAATACCGCAGATGGTAAATATGGACCAACCATGCCCGTATCAAAATAATGAATTAAAACACGAAATCCAAGGATTAGCCCGAACATGATAAAGAAAAGACCCAGATACGAAAATGTCTTTAATGGTTGATAGTCCCGATACGTCGTTACCATCGTTTTACCAGCCCGCCCTGCATACCCAAATATATTTGAGATTAATCTTGACTCTCCACCGCGTCTCTTTCGAAAATCGATTGGAATCTCTTTTATCACCAGCCCATAATTTGCTGCCTGCATCAGCGTCTCTTGCACGTACGTATAATCTGACATCACATTCAGATGAAATGCAGCATCACGTGTGAATGCTCGAAATCCTGTCTGAGCATCAGAAATCGGCAGTCCCGAGACCCGTCTTGTTACAAAGGTTGCAATTCTGTTTGTGACCTTTTTATGTATTGGCATATATTCTATCCTGCCTCTAAACCGGGAGCCCAAAACAAAGTCTGCTTTTCCGTCAATTATCGGTTTTATCAGTTTTGGTATCTCATTGGGATTGTACTGTCCATCTGCATCTATGTTAACAATAATATCCGCTTCCATCTCCAAAGCGGTTTCAAGTCCAGCTCTAAATGCGGGTGCCAGACCCTTGTTTCGTTTAAAACTTATGATCTTGTCTGCACCGGCACGTTCCGCTTCTTTTACTGTATTATCACACGAACCATCGTCTATGACTAAAACCTCAACCTGCTCGCAGCAGTCTCTTGGAATCTCTTTTATCACTGAGCCAATTGTTTCTTCTTCGTTATATGCTGGAATCATTACGACTAATTTCATCTTTTCTCCCTATCCCTGTTATCCAAATATTGTATTTGTATAGCGGATTTAAAAAACCACGAGATTCCACAAGATTAACACAACACTTTTTCTTTTTTAGAAAAAGAAAATTTAGCCTGTGCTAAAAGAAAAACACAAATGTTCTTTTGGTAAAGCTTTTCTTTTTAAGAAAAGGTTTGTGCAAATCTGTGTAAGCTTGTGGTTATAAAAAGGAGCTAAACAAGAATACAAACTTTCCTAAAGAAAAGTTGTTGATAAAGATTTTCAAGTTATTGCTTTTACGACATTCACAAATTCGCGGATAAACTTTTCAAAATCATTCTTCACCTCTTTCGGTATCGAATTAACTACCATCTTCTGCTTTGATAGAAACAGTATCTCTATTCCTACCACTCTCGCTTCCGAATTATATTTTATAATAAGTCCATCTTCTATTTCCCTTGAATAGCCTTCTTTTGGTGGTTCATCAAACCACATATCCAATGTATCCATCTCCCGATCATAATAAACTTTTACTTTCTTCGCCATACCACCTCACCCTTTTTTACTTGATCTGTTTTGTATGATGTAATTATGTAACCTTCTCCATTTAAATGTTTAGCAACTACACAAATGAAATATTCCAAAAAGCGTCTGTAATAAAGATAAACAAAAGGATCAAGTTTTTCTCTCACCACGACATCCGAATTACTCAACGTTTCTATTGCCATCTCAGCAGCTTTCTCAGCAATACTCCTGAATGATTCCGGATGTTTCACTTCGATTATATAGCTCCAGTAGTCTGTCGTTGTCCTTATGTTTTTGCATGTGACTGCATGAACGTTAAACAAAACTTCCAAAATTATTCCCCTCCTCCAGTCATCTCCTTTTACTGCATACTTCGATAATTCTCCACCGGCATTTTTTAAAACTTTGCATTTGCACTCCTCTTTACATCCTCCTTGTTCTCAATTTTGACTTTTTTTACATGAATGGCATTACCTTCTTGTGTTAATCTCGTGTAATCCTCTTTTCTTGCATTCCCTTATTACAGGACTCATCTTTATTATTTCCGGTCTTGTTCCAACGATTATTGAAATTTTCATGATACCACCAGACCTATATCTTTCGTTACCATAGCTACTTCCTCTTGTTATCCCTTTCCACCTTCTTCAACCCATATAATATCTCATCCTGAATCCTTCGATGCGTCCTCAACATATCAGCCAGCAATCCAAGCACTATCGTTTGATTCGAGATCAATCTCGACTCACCGCCTTTTCTCTTCCGGAATTCAATTGGAATCTCTGCTATCACCAGATCATAATTCGCTGCCTGCATCAGTGTCTCTTGCACATACGTATAATCGGACATCACATTCAGATGAAATGCAACATCGGATGTGGAAGCACGAAATCCGGTCTGAGCATCTGAAATCGGCAGTCCCGAGACCCGTTTTGATAAAATCAATAGAATTACTTTTGAAGGGTAAATTACTTGCGTCTCCTTTTATTGGGTATATATTCTCTCGATTAAACCCATACTTCTGCCAGCTTATTATCTTTCGCTCTCACCGAGACTTTTGTAATTTCCGCTAAAAATTCACTGGCATCTAATATTTCGACAAGCACGGGTTTCCCCTCTTTCGTGAAGTGGATTATCATCGGTCCAACATCCTCCGCATAATCTATTCCCTCTTCCGAGACTTCTATTATGAGTATGTCCTCTTCTCTATTGTAGCTTATTCTCATAAATTACCCTCAGCAGGTGTTCTTTGTCTACAACTCTTTGCGCTATCATCCGCTCTCTCCTTCCCTCCTTGACGCTATCAGGCTCTTCGACCGTTTTCTTCACTTCTCCCTCGGTGATTATACATTTGTGTCTCCTCAAGATCTGGAATTTTTGCCTTGCATGACTGGTAAATGCGACCTTCATCTCTTATTTACTTCCTCCTGTTATCCCTTTCCATCTTCTTCAACCTATATAATACCTCATCCTGAATCCTTCGGTGCGTCTTCAACATATCCGCTAGCAGCCCAAGCACTACCGTTTGAATACCAACGATCAACAACAAAACCGTTAACACCGCAGACGGTAAATATGAACCAACCACGCCCGTATCGAAATAATGAATGAAAACACGAAATCCAAGAATTAGCCCGCACACGATAAAGAAAAGACCCAGATACGAGAATGTCTTTAATGGTTTATAGTCCCGATACGTCGTTACTATCGTTCCACCGGCTCGCTTCGCATATCGCCATATATTTGAGATTAATCTCGACTCGCCTCCGCTTCTCTTCCGGAATTCAATTGGAATCTCTTCTATCACCAGATCATAATTCGCTGCCTGCATCAGTGTCTCTTGCACGTACGTATAATCGGACATCACATTCAGATGAAATGCAGCATCCCTTGTGAAAGCTCGAAATCCTGTCTGAGCATCAGAAATCGGCAGTCCCGAGACCCGTCTTGTTACAAAGGTTGCAATTCTGTTTGTTACCTTTTTATGTACTGGCATATATTCAATCCTGCCTCTAAACCGGGAGCCCAACACAAAGTCTGCTTTTCCTTCTATTATCGGTTCTATCAGTTTTGGTATCTCATTGGGATTGTACTGTCCATCGGCATCTATATTAACAATAATATCCGCATCCATCTCCAAAGCGGTTTCAAGTCCAGCTCTAAATGCGGGTGCCAGACCCTTGTTTCGTTTAAAACTTATGATCTTGTCTGCACCGGCACGTTCCGCTTCTTTTACGGTATTATCGCACGAACCATCGTTTATGACTAAAACCTCAACCTGCTCGCAGCAGTCTCTTGGAATCTCCTTTATCACAGAACCAATCGTCTCGCCTTCGTTATATGCCGGAATCATTACGACTAATTTCATCTTTTCTCCCTATCCCTGTTATCCAAATAATACGCATTCGCACGCACAAGGTCCTTCACGGTTCCAACGTCTATATGTATCCCTGGAATCTCCTTATACACCACCTTTTTACCCCATTTGACCAGTATCTTTAGCGAATCCGTCAATTGGAACTCGCCTTTATACCCTGGTTTCGTTTCTCTTATCGCATCAAATATACATGGCTTAAATACATAGATGCCAATTGCACCGAGGTCGCTCGGAGCCTCTTCTGGTTTCGGTTTCTCGATCAAATCCACGACTGCATTGCCCCCCTCTGCCTTTATGACCCCATGCCTTGTAACATCATCAACCTTCGCAACGCCAATCGTGGCATCCGCGTGTTCTTCTTCATGGAATGCAATTAAATCTCTCAAAAAATCATTTGGACGAAAGAAATTATCGCCAAGCACCACCGCAAATTGATGGTTATTCATGACGTGCTCTCCAGCCAGGACTGCATTTGCCAATCCCAATCGTTCCTCCTGTACCACATAAGAAAAGTGCATACCAAACTTCTTTCCGGAGCCGAGATAATCAGAAAGACCGTGCTTTCGTAGGCTTACAACGATCGCAATCTCGGTAACTTCTGTGAGTCCAAATGCATCGACAACGTGCTCGATGATTGCTTTATCACCAACCGGGAGAAGTTCCTTTGGAATTGCATCCGTAAATGGTCCGAGCCTTGTTCCACTTCCGGCTGCCGGTATTATCGCTTTTTTAATCATTCTCTCACGCCATACTTTTCTTTCATCTCTTCGTTTATTTCATCAACAGCCTTTAATAATCTTATCTTTTGATATTCATCAGCAAAGGAAAAGAACGCTTTCAAGTCCTTTGGCAAACACTTCCCTCCAAACGCTTTCCCATGCACGCTTCCATATTTTCCTATTCTCGGATCCATTGCGGCAATGTTCGCAATCTCCTGGCAATCAATACCTAATTTCGTGCAAATTAAAAATATTTCGTTCCAATATGATATTTTAGTTGCGAGCATGCAATTCGATACGTATTTTATCATTTCCGCTGTCTTCAAATCTGTTCTAAAAATGGGTTTATTCAGCGGTTTATAAATTCGCTCTAAAACGTCACCCGATCTTTTGTCGTATTCACCAATAACAATTCGATCTTCATTGAAAAAATCCTTGTTGTAATCTTTATCGGAACTCCAGGTCCCTGCAATTTCCGTCAGAAACTCCGGATTCATGCAAACTCCAAAATCCTCACCTGCTTTCTTCCCCGAATATTTCTCTAATATCGGAATCACTACTTCCTCTGTCGTCTTGGGAACTACTGTGCTTTTTACGACTAAAAATTGATATTTCTGCTGTGATGCTAACGCCTTTCCTATATTTTTCGATGCTTCTTTTACATAACTCAGATCTATTTCTCCTTTGTCGTTAGTGGGCGTTGGAACGCAAATGAATGAAATATCCGAATTATCAACCGCATAATCTATATCCTTCGTAAAGTTTGGCAAGTTTTTGCCAACGATGTCATAGAAAATCACTTCATAACCCAATTTACTGAATCCTCTTCCAACAATCGTCCCAACCCAACCAGATCCAATTACGCTTATTTTCTCCATTTTCTTCTTATCTTCACTCATTCACTGCCCCTCTCCCTCCTTTATTCTGTGAATTCAATCTCTGTTATGCTTCCACAGTTGGGGCATCTTTTGTATTCTTTACCTGGATACCCACTTCGCTTGACATCTTTTATTGCGTAGCATTTTGATCAAACTTTCTTAAAGTTTGAATTCACAACTTAGGCACGGCTGACTCATAAGTTTCCAAACCTCATACCTAATTGTTTCTATCGCAGCAACAATTGCCAATATCAAAATTGCAAATGGCATAGCAATTAA
>JAUVZJ010000063.1 GCA_030602585.1 Candidatus Methanophagales archaeon
TTCTGTAGTATTCGTGGGTATATCTCTACAGCGCGGAAGAACGGGCGTCGTGTCCTCGATGCTATTCACGATGCGCTTAGAGGGTCTCCATTTATTCCTTCAGACGGTTCTATGGGGTTGACACAGGGGTGAGTAGTTACAAATAAAGAGCATGATCAAAAGCACCTTTATCTTCATCCCCGGAATTGGGAAAAAAACCGAAGAAAAGTTGTGGAAACAGGGCATATTGACCTGGGAAGACTTGAAAGAGAGAGCACATATCATTGGTTTAAGTAAGACTAAAAGAAGGGTTATAGAAGACTATTTGGATAGAGCAGAGAACGCCCTTTATAAGCATGATGCTTCTTTCTTTGCAGAGCATTTGCCACAAAAGGAATACTGGAGAATCTATAAGGAATTCCGTGATAACGCTCTATTTTTGGATATAGAAACAACAGGACTTTCGTTGTATTATGATAAGATAACGCTTATAGGTACTTCCAATGGGCATAAAATAAAATTTTTTGTGAAGGATAATAACTTAGAAGAAGCGTCAAATTATTTACAGGATTATGATATGATTGTGACATTTAATGGGAAATTATTTGACATTCCTTTTATTAAGAAAGAAATCCCAGAAGCCAAAATCCCGCCGATACATATTGATTTAAGATACCTTCTACGGTCTCTTGGAGTAACAGGACCACTAAAAAAAATTGAAGAGAAGTTGGACATCCCAAGCCCAAGACCAAAAGATGTGCAAGAAATCAATGGGAGGGAAGCGGCAGTATTGTGGAGTAGATTTGTGAAAGGTGAGGATAAAGCTTTGGAAAAGCTACTCCTATATAATATCTATGATACAACAAACTTACAGGGTATTATGCACTTGTGTTATCAGAAGAAGATCGAAGAAATCGAAACCAAAATGAATCATAACAGCTATCAGCAAGAATTAATTGGCTCCTTGGGAAATAAAAAAACTGATTATCATCTCGATGCTTTTGTCAATTTCAATATACCTAAGGTTAACGCCCGATACTCTCATGATGGTTTATTAGAAGCCTACTTGAATAATGAGCTACTGTTTAGAATAAATCGAAAGAAAATAGAGAGAATCGATGTTGAATCAGATAATTTGATACAAAAAATAGAAAATCGAAAACGCAATCCTATATCCGTTGGAATAGACCTATCAGGCTCCGAAAAAAGAAAAACGGGCTTTTGCGTACTACAAGAGAAAAAAGCATATTTGGAGGCAGTAAACACGGATGATGAAATTATTTCTAAAACGATGGCTGTGAGACCAACAGTAATATCAATAGATTCTCCACTTAGCCTTCCTAAGGGTAGGTGTTGTGCTGATGATTCTTGTGAATGCAGGGAGTTTGGCATTACTCGTGAGTGTGAAAGAACCCTAAAAAAGAGAGGTATCAATGTATACCCGTGCTTGATCAAGAGTATGCAAAAACTAACAATGAGAGGTATTAAATTGACTAAATTATTTGAAGAACAAGGGTATGAAGTAATAGAAAGCTATCCTGGGGCTGCTCAGGACATCTTGGGAATACCACGAAAACGTGTTAACTTAAAAGAGTTAGAAACGGATTTGATGAATATGGGTATAAAAGTCACATCAGAAAGGGAGACAATTACACATGATGAACTTGATGCACTAACTTCCGCTTTGGTGGGTTATTTTTATCTTGCCGGGGACTATGAAGCCATAGGGAACATTGACGAAGAGTATCTAATTATACCTGCATTTAACAGTGGACAAAAATCAGAAGAAATTGGAGGGAAATGACATGTCTATCGTAGTGGTCGTGGGTGGGCAATTTGGCGGAGAAGGAAAAGGAAAAATGACGGCGCATCTATGCCACGAATATGGATTTGATGTCGCGGTCAGATGCGGGGGACCAAATTCAGGACATACTATCACCGTCAATGATGAACAAGTGGTGCTCAGGCAAATTCCTGCGGGTGTGGTAAATCCCAACACAAGATTATTCCTTGCTGCTGGTTGTCTTATAGATTTAAATGTTTTATTAGAGGAAATAAGTTCGTTTAGCTTGACTTCAGATAGATTAGGAATAGATTATAATGCAGCCATTATAGACACGAAATATGCTCAAGAGGAGAAAAACAACGGACTTGGTGTTAGAATTGGATCCACCTGCACAGGGACTGGTATTGCAGTTGCCAAACGAGTTTTAAGAGTTAAGGAGCTAAAGCAGGCAAAAGATGTGCCTGAGCTAAAGCCTTACCTAACCGATGTTTCTGAGGAAATAATGGCGTCCCATTTAAGAGGTGAAAAAATTGCGATTGAAGGGACGCAAGGATTTGGGCTTTCGGTATATCATAGCCCCTATTATCCCTATACCACAAGCAGAGATACTACCGCATCAGGATTTTTAAGCGAAGTAGGGATTAGTCCTTTATCGGTCTCCGATGTTATTATGGTGATACGAACATTTCCCATAAGAGTGGAGGGAAATTCAGGTCCCCTTCCAAAAGAAATTGATTGGGATACTATTCAGCGTGAAAGTGGTTATCCTTCCAAGATTTAAGAATTTACTACTGTAACCAAGAAATTGCGAAGAGTAGCAAAGTTTGACATTGATGTTGTAAAAAATGCTGTTGTTGCTAATATGCCCACTCGTGTAGCTTTAATGGGAGCGGATTATTTAAGTTTTGAAAATAAAGGGGTAAGGCATTATAACAAGCTAACGCAGGATACAAAGGACTTTATTTTTGGGTTAGAAAGGGAATTAGGAGTCAAGATAAGTTTTGTTGGAACAGGTCCGATGGACAATGAACTTATTGATAGGTTGGAGGAACAAGAAGATGAACAGTAAAGATCAAATAAAGAAAGAATTATCTAACCTTCCTTGCCCGGAAGAAGATTATTTTGGAACCGCAGGAGTGCTTTTAAGCGATGAGATAGAACACTATGCGAAAAAATACCAAATGATTATGCCATTTGATAAAGAGCACTTAAACCCAGCCAATTATGAATTAACAGTAGGAAATTTGTATGCTAAAGGAGATAAAATAGAGGAATTACATGATGAACCCGGTAAGAAAGAGATAAGGATACAACCTTTTGAAGTTGTGGTAATTAGAACTCATGAGATAATCAATTTGCCACGTTTTATAATAGCTCGCTGGAATATAAGGGTAAAATGGGCTTATGAAGGTTTAATTTGGGTTGGTGGTCCACAAGTAGATCCCGGTTGGCAAGGGCATCTTCCTTGTCCTATTTACAACTTATCCGACAAAGAAGTTACATTGAGGTTGGGAGACCCAATAGCAGTAATGGATTTTGTTAAAACTACACCTTTTAAAAAGGGTGTGAGTGTGGAATATTCCCGCCCACCTAAGCGCACACTTTTCGAGGATTACAATCCAGAAAAATTAAAGAGCGCTTTGATTACCGAAGCAAAAGAGCGAATAAAGGACGTTGAAAACAAAGTAAACACATTCGGAAGAAGATTAGATTTCGGAATTGTCTCCGGCATTGCCTTGATTACTGTTATAGTTACAGCCCTTTCTGTACTTGTTACTTCTGGTGATGGAGTCTCCTTACCACCACACCCTGTTTGGACTTATATAAGTGTAGTATCCGCTTTTATCGCTTTATTTATATCAATTTGGACAATTAATTACATCAAAACTAAACTCCCTCTTGTGGATAATGTAGAAAAAAGGATTAAAAGTGTTGAAATTCGTATGACGGTACTTGCCTTTACAACGATAGCATTAATAGTGGTAATAATCCTGATGGCTTTTGGGAAAATTTAATGATAAAAATAATAAGTTTTGAAGGATGCGTAGGCGCTGGTAAAACAAGCTTAACTAACTATTTCTCCCACGAGTTAAAAGTTGGGAAAATTTTAGAGGAATATGATAGGAACCCTTTTCTCAGGGATTTTTATGAAGGCTCTGATGTGAACTTGGAAACAGAAATCACCTTTTTATTGATTCATTACTCACAACTGAAAAAAACACTTAAAAATCACAATGGTGATTTTATCTTAGCGGATTTCTCAATCGAGAAAGATTTAGTTTATGCAATATTGAACTTGAACACAGAGGAATTAAAGGTTTTTGAAAATATTTATGATTATGTGATTCAGCAGGTTGGGGTTCCCTATGGGGTTATATATATAGACTTATCATTAGCGGTATTGAGGCGGAGAATTTTTCAAAGAGGACGTCCTTATGAAATAAATGCAGATTTAAGATATTTTAAGGGATATAATGATAAAGTCAAGCAATATTTCAAAAAGAAAGCACAAAGTGAGGTGTATTTTTTTGATGTTGATGATTTAGAACTCGATCCAGACAATAGAAAGTTGAGGCAAATCAGGGATACAATTCAGGAAGTGATGGAAAATACATTCATAAGTAATGGTGGCTAAAAAATTCATAACGATATAAAAATGAAAGAAGAAATAGACTTCTCGGCATTCTCGCCTACGGACTACCGGTATGCGGTGGATGCGTTACGGGATTATCTATCAGAAGAAGCATTCGTGAAGTATAAGTCAAAAATAGAAGCGGCAGTTGCGAGAGTGTTCGAGAAGAAGGGTATTCTGAAGAAAGATTTATGCGATGAGATAGTAGCAGCGGCATCGAGTGTAAAAGCAGAAGAAGTGCATGAAGAGGAGAAGAGGACAAAACATGACATTCGTGCTCTGGTAAATGTAATACGGAGCAGGGTAAGCGACGATGCGAAACCATTCGTGCATCTCAGTGCCACTTCTTATGACATCGTGGATACCGCAAATGCGCTCAGGTATAAAGAAGCAGTGATGAAAGTCATTATTCCTGATATGCTCGAACTGGAGCGAACGTGGATGGAGCAGGCACGAAGGGAAAAAGACACGCTACAAATCGGGAGGACGCATGGACAACATGCCGAGCCTATCACCTTCGGGTTCGCAATTGCGCAGTATGTGAACCGGTGGGGTTCGCAGATATTGAGCGTGAAAGAATCGAGTGAAAACCTCGTAGGTAAATTTTCCGGTGCTGTCGGCGCGTATAATGCGACTTCTTTAATCTTTGACGACCCGGAGGAGTTTGAACGCGATGTGCTCGCTTTGCTTAACCTAAAACCTGCACCGGTATCCACGCAGATTGCCCCGCCCGAACCCATGTCCGATTTCGTGCATTCGATTATAAGCAGTTTCTCGGTTTTAGCCAATTTCTGCGATGATATGCGACATCTTCAGCGAAGTGAGATAGCGGAAGTAAGGGAAAGGGTAGCAGAGGAGCAGGTAGGCTCGTCAACGATGCCGCATAAAAGAAACCCTGTTGGTTTTGAAGGCGTGAAAAGCCTGTGGAAGAAATTCATGCCGCAGGTCATAACGATGCACCTCGACCAGATTTCCGAACATCAACGCGACCTTACGAATTCGGCATCGCAGCGATATACGCAGGAGTTGCTCGTGGTTTTTGATTACGCGGTTCGAAGGTTAAAAAGAATCGTTGAGCGGTTGGAGGTGGATAGGGAGAAGATGCGGGAAAATTTTATGATTTCTAAAGACGATATTATTGCTGAACCGCTATACATTCTTCTTTCTTACTACGGGCATTCGGATGCGCATGAATACGTGCGAAGGAAGAGTTTTCAGGCTTATAAAGAGAATAAATCGTTGCGAGAGGTCGTCGAGCGCGATGATGAGATATTAGCATATTTACGAGAATTTACAAGTGAGCAGAAGGATAAGGTTTTTGATGCTGAGAAATATGTTGGGATAGCGGCGGAGAAAACGGAGAAGGTTGTGCGGTATTGGGAAGATAAATTGAGTATTTAACCAGCACCGAGGAAGGTTTAAGTCGTCAAGCTTAACCTACAACATCCGCGAGTGAAGAAAAAAGAGAATAACCGCAATTGCCATCAACACTATCGCCAGAATCATCACGATTTTTAATGCGGCAACGTCAGTGCCAAATATAATGGGTATCGGACCAATCATAATGACGCCACCGCCTCTCACACCTGCTTCTGGCTTTTCCATGCCTCCAGTTCCTGTCTTCCAGGCTTGATACGCCATGCTAACCATCCCTGCGAGGATGACCAGAACCCCTATGAAGACGAGCAATAAACCCAATGTTATTATTTTCATCGGCTTTTATTGTATTTTTCTTCTCTTTCCTTATATCTATTATCATTATATTATCATGGAAGTAAGTGAGTTTTTGAAGAGTTAATATGAACTACAACAAAAAAAGAACATATAAGAATAGTAACAACATACGAGCCTGATGCTGCGAAGTGGGTAGATTATAGGTTTAGAAAAAAGGAGGTGGAATAAATGGAACCGTGCAGCCTTTGTGGTGGAGAAATGGAGGTAAAAAAAGCCGAGGTAATTAAAAAAGTAGCTGGAAAAGTGGTGGTGGTAAAAGATGTGCCAGCATGGATTTGTAAGCAATGCGGAGAAAGATATTATTCGATAGATACGGTGGACCGGATTAACGAGATATTAAAAGAGGTTAGCGAGGAAAAAGTCAAAATGCAGAAAATTTTTGCTGGTGAGCTGAACTTTAAGACTGCAATACCCGGATAAGTTTTCGTTCTTGAAAAATCACACAGAGGGACTCAGTGATGAGTTCATAAAGTATGTTTCATCACGCCTCTCGCCGCGAGCACACCCGTAGATGCCGCATTAACTATGTCCCTTGACAGCCCTGCACCGTCACCTGCGGCAAAAAGATTCTTCACCGACGTCTCCATATTCTTATCCACTTTAATCCGCATTGCGTGGAACTTTATCTCCGGCGCATATAATAAAGTTGAATCCGAAACAACACCGGGTATAATCTCATTCAGTTTCTCCAATCCTTCTATGATGTCCATCGTGATCCGGTGCGGCAGAGCCATAGAAATATCACCGGGCGTAACGTCCTTCAGCGTGTTTTTCACTAAGTTGCGTTCTATCCCCTTCCACGACGACCGCCTCCCTCGTCTCAAGTCGCCCATTCGCTGTATTATCGGCTTCCCTCCGCCTATCGTAGTCGCCAACTTTGCTATTGACCGCCCGTATTTAGTGGTATTCTCAACCGGTTTTGTAAGCTCAATTTTCACGAGGAAAGCGAAATTAGTGTTCTCTGACTTTTTCCCCCGCATTGAATGCCCATTAACACCTATAAAATCGTCATATACTTCCTTAACCACAAATCCTTGCTCATTAGTGCAGAAAGTCCTTGTAAAATCGTCATACCGCTTCGTTCTTATATGGAACTTCGGGTCGCGGTTTATCATTGTCACGGGATTCATGGTTATCGCAGGCACCTCTACCCTTACGCCAACGTCTATACCCGCATATTCTGCTTCTATTCCATGCTCTTTTATCACCTTCTCGACCCATGAAGCACCTACTCTCCCTGTTGCTAATATTACGCATCCGCTTCTTATTTCATCTCCTTTATCCGTTATCACGCCTCTGCATACCCTTGTCCCTTTTTTACCCTTGCTCTTTTTTTTCTCTTCTATAATAAGGTCAGCAACACACGTATTCAGCATAAATTCAATACCATGCTCCATCAAATTGTTTTCAAACGATTTTATCACTTCTTTTGTTTTATCAGACCCTATATGTCTTTGATCTATTTCTATGAAACTGGCGCCAACCGAAGCTGCTCGTCTCTTCAACTCCACTATATCCTCATCATTACCCTTATACAGCTCGTCAGGCATGCCATGCTCAAGAAACACGCGGTCCACCTCGTTCACAAGCTGCCATGCGGTATCCACGTCACATAATTCTGCAAGGTCACCACCTATATCAGGTCTGAGATTTAACGTGCCATCGGAAAATGTCCCCGCACCGCCCACTCCACACATTATATTACATTCATTGCATTGAACGCAGTTCCCAGACTCTTCCATCATGCAATGCCGCTCCTCTACGTCCTTGCCCTTCTCTATTACCAAAACCCTTTCCTTCCGACCCTCGTGCCCTGTCCCTGTCCACTTATCTTTTAATTCATTCGCAGCAAATAGCCCTGCGGGTCCTGCTCCTACTATAACCACATCGTAATAATCACGTTTCATCTTCCGATCAACGAGCCGGGAGGGATTTGAACCCCCGACGGGCAGGTTAAGAGCCTGCTGCTCTACCTTTCTGAGCTACCGGCCCCCTCTTTAATTTACGCACAACGATACTTAAAGTTTAGTGCATATAATTTTATTTATTACAAACTTTTTACAGGTGGTTTATTTTGATAACTCAAGCATCCTCTCGATTGCGCTTCTCGCCTCATCCGCAATTTCGTCTGGAACAACCACTTCGGGCTTCTCTTTCTCTAATGCCACTTCTATTTTCTCTAACGTATGCATCTTCATCTGTGGACATACGGCAGTGGCGGAGACAGGATAGAATTTCTTTCCCGGTACTTCCTTTTCGAGCCTGTGCAGTAGCCCGACTTCCGTGCCAATCAAAAACTCGTCATCCTCCACTTCCCTGCAAATCCTCACCATGCCACTGGTTGAAGCGACATAATCAGCATAATCTTGAACTTCTGGGATACACTCCGGATGAACAACGATTTTAGCTCCTGGGTGTGCTTCCTTCGCTTTTAGCAGGTCTTCGAAGGCTATCTGATGATGTGAAGGACAAAGCCCGAGTTCGGGAACAGGAATAATCTTCTTTGCTGTTGCCTTCTGTGCGTAATATGCTAAGTTACGGTCAGGACCAAATAACAATGTTGAGGCATTCATGGCATTAACTATTTCGCGAGCATTCGCAGAGGTGCAGATGCAGTCTGCAAGTGCCTTACTTTCTGCAAGCGTGTTTACGTATAGGACAACTTCGGCATCGGGATGCACTCTCTTTGCCGCGAGCAGGACTTCTCGTGGCAATTGCTGCGCCATCGGGCATATCGCACCTCTATCCGGGATAATTACTTTTTTATCAGGATTTAGCACCGCCGCGGTTTCTGCCATGAAATCAACGCCGCAAAAGATTATGATGTCAGAAGTCGTATCCATCGCATTTCTTGCAAGCTCTAAAGAATCGCCGACGAACTCCGCTAAGTCCTGAACCTCTGCTCTCTGGTAGTTATGAGCTAAAATAATCGCATTTTTCTCTCGTTTTAACCTTCCTATCCTCTCTACCCGCTCTACGTGCTCTTTCCTCATGTCCATATAATAATCAATAATATAATAGATAGAATATCCTTGCAATAGATGTTAAAATATGAACATAAGATGCCTTTACTCCCAGCAATAAAAGGTTAAAAAATCTGAGATGATGGAGGTAAATTTTCACTCACATAATAACTAAAAGTTCTCTTTATATTAGATTTTTTTATATACAACCGAAAAGTTTTTTTAAGTATAATCGAATTTTTTTTCACATATAACACCAACTGAGACGTATTCCAAAGATGCGGCTATTGATGCAGATATTGGTGCGGTTAAGTGGTAAAAAAGAAAAAAATGAATACCAAGAAGAAATTAGAAGCGATTTCGATGATATTAGCGATTTTGATGGCATTAGTGATTTTGATGATATTAGTGATTTCGGTATTTTTTGTGTCAGTGATGTCAGCAGCCAATTCTGCACCTGCACCTGGTCCAGCAATAGGCGCAAACGTCACAATCAATGAAGCAAATGGTAGATCAATACTTCAACCAAATACAGGTGTCAATTTCACGATTCAGTTCAACACAACTAACATTTCTGCTAGTATGTTTTACATTAATGTTACAGTTGAAACCGGGGACGAAAAAGACATAGATGTTAACGGCACTGATACGCTTAACGATACAATATCGCTGAACGGCACATTTTATATAAATGGTACGGGTGATGTAAAATTTAATGTTAATGTAAGTAATAGCGGTAACTCAAGTGAATATGCCAATATTACCGGATTTATTTTTGATGGCACCGCTCCAGGTGTGGTGATTGATACGCCAACAGAATCCTCTCCGGTGTACCGAAAAAGCGGAGCGCAGTTCTACGTGAATTTCACGTACACCGAATTGAATCCAAAGAACTACACGGTGACGATTGGCAACGACACCGCAACAATCAACA
>JAUVZJ010000036.1 GCA_030602585.1 Candidatus Methanophagales archaeon
TACAAATTTATCAATCTCCAACGCTTTCATAAGTAATAATCGCTTTTTAGTAGCTCTTTATTTTGGTGCGTATGAATGACATGGTGCTTAATAGGCACTATGTCATATAAATAGTTTGCGTAATTATCGCCTTATTGGTGATAATAACGCAGGTATGCAGAGATTCAAGGCATGGTGCCTATAAAGCCAAAAATTCAGGTAGGTAAAGTACAAATGGAAACACGTATTTCCATGCACCGCCTAAGTTCCAGAGCCTCTCGAGAATATCATAGCGTGCATGGTTGCGCTGCACAAAGTGGTATAACGGAACGACAGAAAAAATTACCACGATAGCTAAAACACGATTCACGAAAGAGAATAGATAAACAAGAGCGAGGCATGCGATTACCGTTACTGAAGTGGTGTTTAGACGTGTTTCGAGGTTCTTCATTGTTTATTGAAAAAAATATTTACATTTGGATTTTTTTCTAAATTATTATCGGTAATTGCGACAATAAAAGCGTAAGCCCCCCTAAGGATATACAAAAGATCGAGAAATTCACCCTCCCCGCAAACCGTAAAAGAATACTCATTGTTATATATCCAACTATAAGAGCTGACAGCACCATAATGGCTGCATCGCTTATTGAGATAGCAGATACTGCCCTGATATCAAACAATACAACAGCAGCCAACACCGCCGGAACGCTCATAAGAAATGATAGCTTTAATGCGAGTCCCTGTTTGATGCCGCTCATTAACAGAATGGTAATTGTCGTTCCCGACCTGGAGATTCCCGGTAAAATAGAGAATCCTTGTGCAAGCCCTGCGAAAACCATGTCTCTCGTCTTTATCTCATCAAGCGACCGGTAGCTGTTGCCTGTTCGCTTTTGAACTCCGAGCATTATCCCTGTTAATATCAGCATGATTCCTATTGCACCTGTTAAAACTGTGGCAATCTCTCCGTTTTCGAACAGATTTTCGATGAAAAAGAAAAGGAGAAAGAGAAGAGGCACTGCGGTTATTGCTGTTGATAATGTCGCAACGATAATGATTCTTAACATTTTGGACTCAAGGCTTAGCATTGACCGAAAATCCTTTCTGAATCTGATGAGAACTGCAAGCATTGTTCCTATATGAAGGAAGATAGCAACGGATATGGCCTTCTCCGCATCTATCTGCATAAAATTTAGCATAATGAGCACTGTCTGTCCTTGACTACTTATCGGAAGCCATTCCGTAATACCCTGGAGCATCCCCAGAAGGGTTGATTGGATTGCGTTCATGCGTTTGTTTCTTTTTCCTTTCCCAGTCGTACCGCTTCTAAATAAACCTCATCACTCATCCTGAAACCAGACCTTACCAAATCTTCTAAGATTTTCAGATACTCCTCATAATCGAAAATGTTCTCTTTTAACGCTCTTAGTAGAACTAAAATCCTCTCCCAGGTCTTCTATTGTATATTGAAAAGGGATGCCTTTCTTTTTCAATATCTTCCGACACACGAGTTGTTATGGTCACTCCCATTTTATCACCGTATTAAATTGATATGTTTTAAATACATATATATCTATTTGCCTATTATTTGTGGCACTTTTTTCACAAAAAAGAAATGTTTTACTTCCGCCCTTTCAAAAAGGTCACAATTTACTTCGAGCACTCGCTTATTTCACGATTTTTTGCCGTTTTTCTGGATGATACATTTTCAGCGATGTGAAGAAGAAGGAATTTTTTTTGCTGTCCTGAACATATATAGTCATTTCCTATCGGTAACGAAATTTTCAAATGTGTTCAATTTTATTTCAAATATTTGAAATGATTTTTGGTATGAATTGGGAAAGCTCATGCTAAAAGCATAAAATCCAATAATAAGTGTGTAAATTTATTTTTAGCCTTTCTCACAGATGGAAATCGGAAAAAAAACCGAAAATCATTTGTCGGAGCTTACATATTTTAGTAGGGTAGGATAGTAAGTAAAAAAATTTAGGAGGTAAAAAGAAAAAAATGAATAGCAAGAAAATAAGTTCGATGTTGCTGGCGGTGATTGTAGCGATTTCGGTATTTGCTGCGTTTACGATGACTGCAAGTGCTCAGCAAGTGCTGTACGGGGCAAATAAAGTGGATATAGGTTATTATAGCCTTTACACAATAGACCCAAATACAGGAGATGCCAGTTATATAGGTGAAATTGGTTATCGTGTCAGCGGTATTGCCTTTGCCCCAGACGGAACTTTGTATGGAGCAGGATGGGATGGCTTTATACAGATTAACCCAATAACGGGAGCGGGTACTTTTATAACGGACCTTGATTATGGCTGCGCTGATATATCCTTTGCCCCTGATGGAACACTCTATTGTCACGGCCCTTCTGATGAGTGGAGTACAATTAATCCAGGTACCGGTGTTCAAACTTGGATTGGAGATAACAGTCTTGCGGGTAGCGGAAATGGAATGGATGTAGCATCCAATGGAATCGTTTACCATGGTAATGAAGACTGGCTTAACACCATAAATCCATCGACGGGTGCTGGAACAGCACTGTTCCTTTGGACGCTCCCGGGAGGAATAGACCCTGATGGGTGGTATCGACCCAATGCTTTCGACTTTGATGCCTCAGACACGCTGTATGCATCGCTTAATGGAGGTTCTGAGGGTAGTGCCCAATTACTTAGTTACTATTGATACCAGCGACGGTGTGATGACCTTAGTCGGACAAACGGTTAATGGTTTGGATGCGCTTGCATTTAGTGCTGAGCAAGTGCTGTATGGGGCAGGTCCAGCAGTTCCTGATTTTAACCTTTATACAATAGATCCAAATACAGGGGATGCCAGTTATATAGGTGAAATTGGTTATCATGTCAGCGGTCTTACCTTTGTCGACGGGACTTTGTATGGGGCAGGATGGGATGGCTTTATACAGATAGACCCAACAACTGGAGCAGGTACTTTTATAGCACCCATTTCTATGGATGCCGGTGGGACCTGTGCTGATATATCATTTGCACCTGATGGAACACTCTATTGTTACAACGAACCTGGTGATGGTTGGGGCACAATTGATCCAGGTACCGGTGCTCAAACTTGGATTGGGTATACAGATCTTCGTTGTTGCGGAAATGGAATGGATGTAGCATCCGGTGGAACAGTTTACCATGGCAATGAAGACGGGCTTAACACCATAAATCCATTGACGGGTGCTGGAACAGCACTGTTCCTTTGGACGCTTCCGGGAGGGATAGACCCTGATGTGTGGGAGTATCGACCCAATGCTTTCGACTTTGATGACTCAGGCACGCTGTATGCATCGCTTCATGGTGGTCATGGGGGTAGTGGACCCACATACTTAGTTACTATTGATACCAGCAACGGTGTGATGACCTTAGTCGGGCAAACGGTTGATGGTTTGGATGCGCTTGCGTTTACTTCTGAACCAGCACCGACGCCAGTTTCTGTTGATTCATCAAATAACATGGGAGTGGAACTGGACACATTCCAGATAGGAGACCCGGTGTATGCAATAGGAAGCGGATATGCTCCAGGCACAACCTACGACCTATATATAGTTGCTGATACCACATGGACAGATGACATGGCTATTCCTGCAAGAGTTAGTGGTACCGAGAGTTCGGTAACTACAGACACATCTGGAAATATTGCTGCTGGAACACTAATTTGGGCTTCCGCTGTCCAGGGGAAATATGACATCGTTGTTGATGTGAACGGAAATGGATTTTATAACGCAGACACCGATGCGCTTGACTCCAACGTGGATGTGGGCTTCGAGGCAATACCGGAATTCTCAACGATTGCCATACCAGTTGCATCAATACTCGGACTGCTGTTCTTATTCAACCACCGCAAGCGGAGAAGAGAGCAATAAACGAAAGAAAGAAAGAGAAAAGAAATGAGGGGTTTTGGTTTAATTCAAAACTCCTTTTTATTTTTTAAATTTCCTTGCCGGATTACCCGCAACTACCTCTCCAGCCTTCACGTCTTTTGTCACTACCGACCCGGCGCCGACCACTGCATTCCTCCCAATCACAATCGCGGGAAGTATAGTCGAATTTGCACCTATTTTCGCTCCCTTCTTTATTACAGGTCCCTTTAAATCCGCACCATACTCCCTATACTTGTCATTTAGCGTAACCGCACACGGTCCAAAGAATACCCCAGCCTCAACAATGGTATATCTCGTAATATACACATTTGTTTGAATACTCACCTCGTCTCCAACCCGGCAGTTGCCATCAATAACCGAATTTGTACCCACCAGAACGTCATCGCCGATTACTGTCTCTTCTCTTATTAACACATTGTGACCACTCCTGAAGTTCTTGCCTATCTCCACGCCCGAATATATCACGGTTCCACTTCTTATCAACGCATTTTCACCTATTTTCACCTTTCCTCCTTCTTCAGAGCCCAATATCACATTATCTTGAATACTACTTCTCTCGCCTATCTCCACGACACCATGGAAAAAGACATTTTTATTCATATACGTTTACAACCTCCGCAACTCTCTTTACATCCTCTTTACTTAAAGCTGGATGAACAGGAATTGAAACAACCTCCTTGCTCGCAAGCTCTGCCTCTCTAAAATAGCTTCCTGAGTTAAACAGAGGCTGTCTCGACAGTGGAACAGGGTAGTATATTCCATATCCTACGCCGTTCTTTTCCAGATGTTCTAAGAATTTATCACGTTCTTTAACCCTGATCGTATATTGATGGAAAACATGTTTAGCATTCGGCGCAACATAAGGCTTATCCACATTTAATCTTTTATTATAGTATCTTGCATTGTTTATTCTCCTCTCGTTCAGTTTGTCAAGCTTTTTTAACTGCGCTAAACCAATCGCAGCCGCTATGTTCGTCATCCTGTAATTATAACCCAGACATTCATGCAAATATCTTTCCCTTTGACCGTGATTCCTTATCATCTTCGCCCTTTCTGCTATTCTCTCATCATTTGTGGTAATCATCCCTCCTTCCCCGGCAATAATATTTTTCGTAGAATAAAAGCTGAAAACAGCTATGTCGCCAATGAAACCAACCTTTTTCCCATCATACTCTGCTCCATGCGCCTGCGCTGCATCTTCAATCACCGTGAGGTTATGTTCCTCAGCTATATCCATAATCTCTTTCATCTTACAGGGCTGACCGTATAGATGAACGGGTATTATCGCTTTTGTTCTTTCAGATATTTTGTCTTCTATCTCGGATTGGCTAATGTTGTAGGTTCTGGAATCAATATCAACAAAGATAGGTTTTGCATTCTGCATAAGAACGCATGAGGCAGTTGCGAAAAAAGAGAAAGAAGTCGTAATTACCTCATCTCCGTTTCTTATACCAATAGATGCGAGCGCAGTATGAAGCGCAGCAGTGCCCGAATTTGTTGCAACGGCATAGTTCACTCCTATATACGCTGCGAATTTATCCTCAAACTCCTTTACCACATCCCCTTGAGCAAGCATCCCTGATTCTAAAACCTCTTCTACTGCTTTGAACTCCTCCTTTCCTAATACCGGTTTCGATATGGGTATCATTTATTATCTATATTCCCACACATTCACTTCCACCTTCTCACCTTCCTCTATCCCTTCCTTATTCTCATCTATCACTACGAACCCATCTGATTTCGTCATGCTGGATAATATACCGGAGCCGCTCACGCTTATGGGCTCTGCATAATACTCTTTTTCGGTGCAAATCCGCTTTACACGCGCAAAATCGGTTCTTCCCACTGCCGACGGGATTTTTTTACTCGCTATTGCAAAAATTTTACTGCGTTCTTCCTTCACTCCATGCATCGCGTACAAAAAAGGTCGAACGAGCAATTCAAACGCGGATATTGTCGCCACAGGATAACCTGGGAGGACAAACACAGGCTTGTTATTTACGAGACCGAAACCCGTTGGTTCGCCGGGTCGAATAGCCACGCCGTGAAACACGAGTTTTCCTAAATCCTCTATCGCATCAGCTAAAAAATCTTTTTTGCCTACGGAACTCCCGCCACTTATTAATAAACCGCTGCAATCTTCCTCTAATGAGCAACTTATTGCGTTCTTTATCTCTTCGTAATCGTCTCTCACTATGCCGATTCTGTACGGTGTCGCAATTTTTTTTAGCAATGCCGCAAGCACATAACTATTCACATCGGCTATCCCTTTTTCGCCTTCAAAAGACTCCTTTGGCTCTGAAAGCTCATCACCAGTAGAGATTATCCCAAATTTTGCTCTCTTATACACCTTCACCGTTCTCTTAAAAAGAGATGCGAGCATGCCTATGTCATGAGCCCTTAACAGCCTCCCTTCTTTCAGCACCTCCTCGCCCTTCTTCACGTCCTCACCTTTAAAAGAAACGTTTTTACCCGGTGTGACGGGTTTGAAAATTTCTAATTCAGTGTCTCTTTCCTTTGTATATTCAAGCATAACAACTGCATTGCTGCCCTCTGGCATTTGCATCCCGGTTTGTATGGGTAAATATTCCCCTTCTCTTATTTCTACCACATCCTCATTCTCTTTTTCGCCTCTTCCCCCTCGCCTCTTCTTCCTTAAAAAGACCGGATTATCTGGAGATGCGCCAAAAGAGCCCTCGCCTCTAATCGCATACCCGTCCATCGCCGCGCGGTCAAAAGGAGGGCTATCTATGGGTGAGTGAACGTCTTCTGCTAAAACACGGTTCAAAGCATCGTCAAACCCGATTTCTTCTATTTCTGTCCCATTTGCATAAGATAAAACAGTTTTTAATGCTTCATCCAAAGAAATGAACTTACGAAAAAGTTTCATTTTACCTTTTTCCCTCCAATCTATTCTCACCTCTCAAATACACCGTTGCTATTCCCGCCTTCGACAATTTCCTTCTCAACTCCTCGTCGTTTGTGAGGACTGCCGCCTTCTTCTTCAATGCCAGCTCTGCAATTACCACATCAGCATTTCTTTCTCTTCCCTCTCCTTCCTCTTCTTCATTTATCGTCACCTTGCATCTGTGGGGCTCTGCTTCACGACCCCTCAATCCCTGTAAGGGCTTACCTGGCATTCGTTCTTGTTTGGATGCATGCACATACTTAAGAACTAAAGAATAACCAATCTTTGCCGCTCTCTTCTCTTTGCCTTTCAAACCCGGTCTTTGTCTGAGCCTCTCCAACTCGTTCAAGACCACCCTCGGCACGATTATATGCTCATATCCCTGCCTCTCCAGTTCCTGAAAAATATCAACGCCAAATTCTCCCGGTATAAGCAGTGCATTTGTGTCCACTATCACTTCCTTTCTTAACACTTTTTCTTTATAAAAAAGACTAACCTGTTCTAATTTTTTTTAGCACAACCCTTCCTTTAAAAAAGTATGCTTCCTTTAAAAGTATGAATAAGGTATGAAGAAGAACAAATATCTGAAAGGAATAAGCTCGAATATACTTTTACTGGGCGTTGTCAGTTTCCTGAACGATTTAAGCAGTGAAATAATAATCCCGATTCTGCCGATGTTCATTACAGCTTTAGGCGGTGCAGGTTTGATTGTAGGATTAATCGGTGGATTACAGGACAGCATATCAAGTATCTTAAAGGTTCTTTCCGGATACTGGTCTGACAGAATAGGAAGGAGGAAAATATTTGTCTCTTCTGGCTATCTGACTTCCGCGGGCTTCAAGTTGCTCCTGTCCTTCTCCGCGATATGGCAGCACATATTAATCTTCGCCAGTTTTGAACGCGTGGGGAAAGGCTTGAGAACCGCACCAAGAGATGCGATTATCGCAGATTCCATGCCTGAAGCGAGAGGTATGGGATTTGGAATTCACCGAGCCTTTGATACTTCTGGCGCAATCTTCGGAGGTATAGCTGCTCTTATTTTATATTGGTTTCTGGGTTTTGGTTTCAGTTCTATAATATTTATAGCGGCGATTATCGCTTTTCTTTCTCTATTCCCACTTTATTTTGTAAAGGAAGGTAAAAGAGACCCGCAGGGGATGAGCTTACAGATAAGCCTGGAAAAACTGCCTAAATCACTTAAGTTGTTCATCACGGTAGCTACCGTATTCGCATTAGCCAATTTCACCTACATGTTTTTCATATTAAAGGCGATGGAATCTTTTATGCCAATAATACCAATGAAGGAGTCAATCGCCATTGTTATCCTTTTATATATCCTTTTTAACCTCTTCTATGCCGTGCTTGCCATTCCTTTTGGCACGCTGTCAGACAGAATAGGAAAGAGGAAAGTGCTTATTTTTGGCTACTTCCTGTTTTCGTTAACCTGTCTTGGATTTGCTTTTTCCGATTCACTCGCCGCCTTTTTTGTTTTATTCCCACTTTATGGTATAGTGTATGCGATGGTAGAAGGGAACCAGAGGGCTTTTGTTTCCGACCTGTCCACAGAAGATTTAAGGGCAACCGCTTTGGGCACTTTTCATACCTTGATAGGCATAATTGCCTTACCAGCAAGTTTAATCGCGGGATTTTTATGGACTATAACGCCCAGTTTGACCTTCTTCTTTGCCAGTTCGGTCAGCATCATATCAGTCATTCTATTTGTCGTTCTCCGAAAGTATTTCAAGGATTGAGGAAAAAAATCGCAAATTATTTAAGTGGAATTGAATTGGTTTAATGACAGGAGCATTTAATGCTACAAGATAGAAGGGGTGAAGAAATTGACGAAAGAGGAAAACAGAGCCGTAGGCGAAAGTGAAGAAAACACTGCTGTTGTTTTAATAGGACACGGGAGCAAATTGCCGTATAACAGGGATGTATTGGAAGAGTTGAGAAGGAGAATAGAAATGCGGGGGATATTTAAAGTGGTAAAAGTCGCTTTTATGCAATTGAACTCGCCGAGTATTGAAGAGACGTTGAGAACCCTTGCTAAAGACGGAATGAAGAATATAGTGGCACTGCCTGTTTTTTTGGCAGACGGGGCGCACACCACAGAGGACATTCCGGAGAAGTTGAAAGTAACCTTCGAAGGAGCATGGGAGGAGATAGGAAGAGACGTGAAGATAGTTTACGGGAAGCCAATAGGAGCGGATGAACGGATTGTGGACATATTACTGGACCGGATAAAAGAGACAAGAGACGGGGAATGATATAAGTTTCTTTGATCAAACTTTATTTTCTAAAGAAAGTTTGTGTGAATGTCTTTTCCAAGTTTGCCAATGGCATCGGCACGGCATTGGCGGCAGTGTATCATCTGCCTCAGATACTCACTGCATTTCTTTTGCATCTGCTGCTTCTCTTGAGGTGTTGGCGGTGTGATATGTGCGAACTTGTATTGCGGGATGAGAGGTATGATATTATGCATATAAACACCCATCTCTCCTATTTCCCTGGCTATCTCAACGATGTGCTTATCATTTACCGAGGGAATAAGAACGGAGTTCACCTTCACCAGAATCTTCCGCTTCTTCACCGCTTCTCGAATTCCTTCCAACTGGTTTTTTAGCAGTATTTCCACACCTTCTTCTCCTTTGTATATTTTACCGTGGTAATTGACAGACGAATAGATGTCCTTACCAATAACAGGGTCTATTGCGTTAAGCGTCACGGTTATGGTGCTAATTCCCAAATCCGCAATGTCCCCTATTCGGTCTGGCAGAAGCAAACCGTTCGTGCTCAGGCATCTCAAAAGGTATGGAAACTCCTCCTTTACGAGCCTGAACGTCTCGAACGTCTCCTCGTTGAACAGCGGCTCACCGGGTCCTGCTACTGCCACGACTTTGATGTAATGCACCTTTTTCAACACATCCCTTACCCTTTCCAACGCTTCCCGTGGTGTTAGCACCTTGCTCGTCACACCGGGTCGAGATTCATTCACGCAATCGAATTTCCGTATGCAGTAATTACACTGGATATTACACTTGGGAGCCACGGGTAGATGCATTCTGCCGAAGAAATGACAGGCTTTTTCACTGAAACAGGGGTGTTCTTGAATTTTCCTCAGTTGCGCGGGGTCCCAAGGAATCTCCTCGCCTTCTACTTTTGTTACGGGTAGAGAAGCAGGAACCTTTTCACTCAGCCTTTGCATCCGCCCCTCGCTTTTAATTGATTTCGCTGTGGTATCGTTCATCCTTTTTATTTCTTAAATTCTAATTTTCCTTTTTAAGATTTGCTATTTTTGCGCAAGAAACGCTGCAAGAAGTAAAAAACATCGCCGACAAATACAATCATGATAGCGTAAAGGAATGGATACTCACGGCATCAACTATCAACTTTTTAGAATTTAGTTCATATATGCAAAAGCTTTTGTAGATATAATCGCCTTTATATTTTTGGGGCATCTTTATTGAAATCATACTCCTTTTTCTTTTTCTGGAGTGAAAAAAATAGTAGCGATGCTGGAAATAAAAGATTTGACTGTGGAAGTGGAAGGTAAGGAAATTATAAGGGATTTGAACCTTAATATTGAACGAGGAGCGGTGCACGTATTATTTGGACCTAATGGCTGTGGAAAGACGACACTTCTGATGGCGATACTGGGTTTTCCAAATTATAAGGTCAAAAAAGGGAGTATAACGTTTAGAGGTGTGGACATAACCGATTTACCGACTAACGAACGTGTGAAACTGGGAATGGGCATGTCTTTCCAGCACCCACCTGAAATAAGGGGCGTAAAGCTCGGCGATATGGTGAATATTGCGAGGGGACGAAAAGAGGAAAAAATAGACGAGGACGTGATAGAGCTTGGAAAAAGGCTTAATATCTCAGTTGATTTCTTGAACCGTGACGTGAACCTCGGATTTTCAGGTGGAGAAGTCAAGAGGTCGGAGATACTTCAAATGCTCGCACAATCCCCGGAGTTCATCATGCTTGACGAACCTGATTCCGGCGTGGACGTCGAGAACATAGAGCTGATAGGCGATATAATAAATGAACTCATGGATAGAAACAAGATGCCGAGTAAAAGAGAGCGAGCAGGGCTTATAATTACTCACCTTGGGTTTATATTGCGCTACATAAATGCAGACCGAGCACATGTGATGCTTGACGGACGGATTGCTTGCACAGGGATGCTGGACGAGGTAACAAAGCACGTAATGGAGGAAGGGTTTGAAAGATGTGTCGAATTATGTGGCGGGAAGGGTGTGTGATGAATGAGTAAAAAAGAGATAATCGAGCAGGCGGAACATGCGAAGACGAAAAAAGCGGCTTTAGGCGAAGACGTGGACATTGAAAAATACACTACCGGGACAAAAAATTACGATGCACTCAACTCACTGGACGAATTTCCGGAAGAATATAAACAGAGTCTGCTCGATGCAGGTATTGAACCTTCCGGTAAGGAAAGAGCAGGTTCATTTTTACAGCGAGACCGTTCTGTGGTCTTTTCAAAGGTGAAATACAAGGGTTTGGAGCTTATGAGCACAACGGATGCGATGGCGAAGTATGATTGGCTTGAGGATTATCTATGGAAGGCGATTCCCGTGGATATGGATAAATACACCGCTAATGTCGAATTAGACCAGAGTCATGGATATTTTATCAGGTCTGAAGCGGGCTCAAAAGTAACGATGCCGGTGCAAGCTTGTCTGTTCATCACGTCCGATAAAGTCAGGCAGAATGTGCACAATATCATAATTGCAGAAGAGAACTCGGAACTTCATATCATCACCGGCTGTTCTGTTTATCACGCGGTCAATTCCGCGCTTCATCTTGGAATTTCAGAGTTTTATGTAAAGAAAGGTGCGAAAATCACGTTTACCATGATACACAACTGGGGCGGTGGCATTGAGGTCAGACCGAGAAGTGCAATGGTGATTGAGGACGATGGCGTCTTTATCAGCAACTACATCTTAATGACGCCTGTGAAATCGCTTCAAATGTATCCAACTGCGTATTGCGTGGGAAGAAATGCGAGGGCGACCTTCCAGTCAATTGTTTATGCCAGTGGCGATACGAAGATTGATTTGGGTTCGAGAGCAGTGCTTCAGGGCGAAGGTAGCAGGTCTGAAATCATCTCGAGGGTGATTGCTACAGATAATGCAAAGGTTGTCGCACGTGGTGACGTTATAGGAGAAGCGGAAAATGTGAAAGGGCATATTGAATGCCGCGGATTGATGCTTTCTGATAATGCGGAAGTAGATTCGATTCCAGAGCTCAAAGCGACACTTAAAGAGCTCGACCTTTCGCATGAGGCTGCGGTTGGCAAGATTGCCGAAGAGGAGATTCAATACCTGATGGCGAGGGGTTTGAGCGAGGAAGAAGCTACTTCGGTGATTATTCGCGGGTTTTTGAATGTGGACATCACAGGACTTCCTGATGCGCTTGCGAAGGAGACAAAGAAGATGTTTGATATGAGTTTGGAAAAGGTGATGTGAAGGGGGGTGTTGAAAATTAATGGACGAAAGGCTGAAGGCGCTTGAGATCGCAATGAAACTTGAAGAAGACGGAAAGAAGTTTTACGTGGACGCCAGTGAGAAAGCTATCAGTGCGTTTGCTAAGGATATGTTCAGGTCTCTGGCAAAGGACGAAGACGTGCATCTGGAAAAAGTGAAGGAGATATATCAAAAGCTAAAAGAAGAAAGGAAGTGGCCAAAAGTGGTGACTGCCATAGGTGACGTGGTAAAGACAAAAGCAATTTTTCCTGAGGATGCGAAAGACCTGAATATGACAGAGAAAGCTATTTCTGAGAGCGTAAAAGTGCTGAAAATAGGTATGGAAATGGAAGCGAAGAGCATTGAGTTCTACAATGAGCTGGCAGAGAAAGCCACCGACCCTTTTGAAGCGAGGTTCTATCTCGCACTCGCGCATGAGGAGCGTGGACATTATCTCAGTCTCTGGGATTATCGTGAGTATCTTGAGGACCCGGCGGGATGGTTTGGTATGAAAGAGGGATTCAGGCTGGATGCCGGTTGAAAATGATTATCATCGAAAAATTGGACATAAAAAACTTCAGAAATATTGAAAAATTCGAAGGAGAGTTTGGTGATATAAATATTTTAATCGGGCCGAATAATGCAGGTAAAAGTAATGTGTTGGACGTGATAGATAGATTATCTAAGTGCGAAAACTCCCCGGGTTTTCCGTGCGATTATTGTGATAAAATAAAAAACACACTTTCAAAAAATGTTGTTCCATTTGGGGGCATTACTTTTAAAACTCCAAAGAGCGATTTGTATAGAAAAGAAGATCCCCCTACTGTCACATGCATCTTTAATAAAGGGTTAATAATGTATTACTGGATAAAGAAAAATCGTTCTGAAATACCAAAAATATTTTCAGACATTCAGCAAGCAGATAAAAATATCTCTTCTAATGCTGGTCTTCAACAGGCACTCAATGGTGGGCTGCTCTCTTTTATAAATTATCTAAAATCTAACAAATTGGGAGATGATTTATCCGATAAATTCGAGGTATACTATATCAACCGTTTCTCGAATCAATTAAGTGAAGATGAACTAAAAGAACATTTCGAAAAAGAAGTGAAAAATAATTTGTTTACGATGAATCTTGTTTATGAGAGATCAAATGACTTCATTATTAGCAGTCATATTTCAATTTTATCAGAAATACGAAACAGTAGGTCAATAATATCTGAAATTATAGACAATGACAATGTATTACTTTGTTCCGATCTACGAGCAAAAGAGTATAATGACAAAACACTCCCACAATACATTTTAGAAAAAAGTCATACAAAAGACCACTTAGAACGGTTTATAAATTTTATCAATGAAATAGTTGACCCACCGATACGTGACATAAGATTCCCCGGGAGAGGTTCTAATTCAACTTTAGTTCTTTTATTTAATGGTTTTGAGGATTCTATCGAGAATCAAGGCTCAGGCACACGCTCACTAATCGGTCTTGCATGGGATATTACCACAATGGAAGAGGGAGGTATTATCATTATTGATGAACCCGAATTGGGTTTGCATCCTTCAGCAAAACAGGAGTTGCTCAGATTGCTCCTCAAAGAAGCCAAAAACAAACAGATATTTATAGCAACGCACGATCCAACGTTTGTTAATCCGATAATTTGGAGTGGAGAAGATATTCATGTGGAAGTTCTTTTGTATTCTATTTACGCTGGGTCTTTCGTAACTGTAGATTTAAATCAAAGCAAAGAAGATCCGAAAACTTTTGCGGGATATCTACCGCATACAACAAGCCTTAAAAAATCACACATTTACGTAGAGGGAGCAAGTGACGTGTATACTTTCCAGATATGGTTGGAGGAATATCTAAAGAAAAAATACAAGAGAAATTGGCTCGAAATGTTCAATGAGATAGGGATTTATCATTTAGCGGGTGATAATTGGGTGCATCTATTGTATACGTTACCAATGGAGCCATACAAGTGTATTGTCATCTTCGATGGTGACAAAGCACGAAAAGCAAGGGATAAACCTACACTTGAGGATGTATGCAAAAAATACAATGAAAACAAAAAATTTGAAAATGTTCCAAAATTCATGCCATATATGGATGTAGGAGAGATAAATTTTAATTCAGATCATCATCCGATATACTGTCTTAAAAGGAAAGAAATAGAATGTTACTACGATCCAGCGCTTTTAGCAGTTTGCATAATTGATCAAAATAAAGTTGAAAACGTACAAAAGGATATTAACACTATTGAAAGGCTTAAGGATGAATGTGACAGATTGTTTTCATTAAGGAATAAAGAATCAAATGTCTATGAACATCAACAAGGAAATAGAAGTTTGGTGATAGATCTAAACCTAAAATGTGCTGAAATTACAGATAATAAAGAACATAAAACATGCCTCAAACTATCAGAAACTAATGCAGGTTTAGAGATAACTGATCTGGATTTAAAAAAAGAAGATAAGAAAACATGCGCAATATTAGTATCTGAAAGAACAGCCATCCCTCCAGAGATAGAAAGTATATTTGACGTTTTTGTGGGGGTAAATAAGGAACGTTTGTCGTAAATGAAAATGGTACAAATGGTAAGACTTTTTGGTATCTCCGGGAGTCCACGAAGAGCTGCGACCGATTGGATAATTCAGGAGGCGTTACGGTATTCAGAAGAAAGATGGAACGCTGATACGCGGTATTTCTCTGTTCGCGGTAAGAAACTCAATTTTTGTCTGCACTGCGACCACTGCATCAAAGAAGGAGGTTGTGTCCATGACGATGGAATGAACGAGGTATATTTGGGGTTCGAGTGGGCAGATGCAGTCTTGATTGGAACGCCAGTTTATCAGGGGACGCTCAGTGGTCAGGCAAAGGTGGTTCTCGACCGTATGAGGGCATTTGTAGCGAGCAATCCTCATGCGCTCCGCGAAAAAGTCGGAGCATCAGTTGCTGATGGTGGAGACCGTATTGGTGGGCAGGAGCACGCAATCAGGGCTATTACTGACTTTTATTTGATAAACGAGATGGTTCCCGTAGGCGGGGGGGCTTTCGGTGCGAACCTCGGTGCAACCTTCTGGTCGAAGGATAAAGGTGCCGCAGGCGTTAAAGAGGATAAAGAAGGTGTGAAGAGCCTTTATAAGACGGTAGATAGGCTTATGGAGGTTTGTTTTATGATGAAAGGAGAGGGAAAGGATACACTCAATAGGAGGTAGAAAATCCTAAATCATAAGCACTAAATCCTAAACAATATCAAAAATAAAATAAAATATAACTCTATGGGGTGAACTCCCTGAGACGTGTAGCTATTGGCACTAACTTTACCAATGGTATTAGGATTCCTCCACCCATACTACTACCACCAGTTATCTTTTTTAGCCCACGAAAAATATCCTTTTTTACCTTAATCGTCAGACTAATACCCTGTATAACATGACCGTTTTCATCTTCGAGAAATACATTAATCATGCTTGTCCCAGTACCTTTTGGAAGAAGTGTAATCCATATCATATCGACTAAGTCGAGTATTCTTGACATGCAACCTATAACATCTTCTTCGCCTTCGCTTGAGATGGGTAACTGTGCTACCTTGATGTCAAAGCTATCTTTTCCCACCAAAGTTACATCGTACGCCGTTTCAGATGGCTCGAAGTTGGGGCTTATCACTCGGATTTTGAAATTTTTGCTATCGGGTGAATTGTTGTATAAGAAAATGAACAAGTCTGCTATTCTTTCGTTTGTGATGCTTTTTGTGCTAACATCAAAATAGACTTCTTTTTCTTTAAAAACTGATAGGTTGTCCACCAGATCAAACTGGAGTCTGTCAATAATCTTAGAGAACTGAGGAATGCTTTTTTGCATTTTATCGATTATTTTTAGCAACCTTTCCTTGTTGAAGTACTCGTGGTTATTGATCGTGTCTTCATAGTGGTTTTCATCAATGATCTCAAGTAGCTCCCTTCTGAGTATATCCTCAGTGATAGTGGCATTTGAATACAGATACAGACAGTAAAGTAATTTTTCTCTAGCTGTTACAACATCTACGCCCTTGTTTAAGCTACTTTTTAAGTCCTCTGTATACTCGTCAAACTTGCTGAAAGTCACTGGGTCCATGAATGTTTCGACTGTATCTGTAAATATAAAATCAATGTATGTAGGATGTGTTTGAGGCTCATATACATTAATTAAACCAGTGACCTCTGAGTTACTGTAATCAACCGCCCTTGTAAGAATGGCCAATCCAAATGCGATCAATACCATGCCAAGACCTGCATATCCTAGCGTTATGTTATTGGTAAGCAACATTCCCAGATATGTTCCAAGTGAGAGTACGGCGATTATGGTTATGATCTTAATTTTAAATAAAGAAATGTTCAGAGCATTTTCAAGACTGTCAAATCCATGAAGACTGTCAAACGGCAATCCTCTCATTCTGTTAACTTTCTGTTCACAAAGAAAGCTTCGTCTGGTAAGACTAACACCAAGAAAAATTATAGCCACATTGATCGTGTAAGCACACCATGCTCCAGCCACGAATAAAAAGGGCAACCTTGCCATTGGGTGAACGTAGGCGTTTATGAGCAGTATCACGACAACAACTGGCAATATGTACATCAGCGCAGAGCCAACAGCATGGTTATACCTGAAAAATATAAACTCTCTTTGTTTCAGCTTCTTTAGTTTTTCTTCCTCATGCTGAACTAACTTTAGCATTTTCCTTTAGCTGATTCTCTACATAACCAACAGCGCATCACCAACACCTACTACTTCAGGAGTAAACTATCGCTTCTTATTTATACCTATCCTTGGAAAGTATCCTGACAAGAGGTTCTAATATCATTTCACGTACAATACTCCGCATCCATTCGTATTTTGATATTATATTTGCAATTGGTGGGCTTATAGCATAGTATAACTTTATAAAGCCTCTGCCAAGTATATACTCCATTAAAACATCATCTCTGACGTCTCTGAGTACGTCAATTTTAGGCTCAAAAGGTGTTCCATAAGCGGCGGTAGCAATGAAACAACCCCCACTGGCCTTAGGTCTATGGGCTTTACAATAAACTGTATCTGTTTTTTCATCATAATGAGCGTGGTCTTTGCATAAGACCCCATCACAAGTGTTACAATTCCCCCGAAAGCATGTGTCACAAATAAATCTCTTGCACTCTGGATCGATACATTTCCCCACTATATTTTTTGCACTTATACTTCGGCCACATCTATCACAAGTTCTATACTCACCTTCTTTCAATATTTCTTCTTTTTCATCCATATCTTTCCCCCCTTATTATAAGCCCTAACTATTGCATGCCGTTAATATAATTTCCAAATATACCTTAAAAAGTTTCCTAATAGTGTTAAAAAATTTTCAAATATTTGAAATAATTTTTGACTACAATTTGAAAATAATCGCTCAATATTTTGTGGGCAGAAATAAAACAAACCAAGTAAATATTTTAGTAAGAATGAACAACTCCTTCTCGATGCTTATTTCATATCGCTTCGCTTTTTACCTTCCTCTCCTTAAACTGTCAAATCATAAGTGATTTGATGCTTGGAGTTTAGGATTTATAACATGATATCGAGTAATTACAGTAATGAGTGTGAGAATAGCATGGGGAGTTACAGGAGCCGGGGATTATATGAGCGAGACTGTGGCTCTGATGGAAAAAATCGCAGAGAAGTACAACCTGGAGGTTCATGTCTATCTCTCTAAAGAGGCTGAGGTCGTTTTAAAGTTTTACAAGCTTTTGGATGAAGTTAAAGAGCGGTTTCCAAAGGTGAGTGTGGAAAAAGGACCTAATGCTCCTTTCCTATCAGGAAAACTACAGTCAGGCAAATACAAGTTATTCTTGATCGCGCCCGCAACGGCGAATACCGTGGCAAAGATAGCACTCTGCATCGCAGATTCGCTGATTACTAATTCGGCTGCACAGGCGATGAAGGTGGACGTGCCCGTGTATATTTTCCCGGTGGACCAGAAAGAGGGCGAAGTAAAAACAAAGCTTCCTGACGGCAGGGACTTGACGATAAGGATTCGGAAAGAGGATGTGGAAAACGTGGAGATGCTACGAAGAATGCAGGGTATCACGGTTTTAAGTCGAGTGGAGGAGATTGAAGAGGTGGTGAAGAGGATATGCTGACATAGGCAGAATAATAAATTTCATTCCCAACTGCCCGGCTCAGAAAAATGCACGCTATATTTTATATTGGTAGCCACTATTAAATAATATGGAACATATAGTAATAGACGAAGGGGTTTGCAGGGGGAAGCCTGTAATAAAGGGGACGAGGATAACAGTTGAGTTTATCCTTGAGCTCCTGGCGAACGGCTGGAGCACTGAAGGAATCATCGAAAACTACCCACAACTAAATGAAGAAGATATCTTAGCAGCGTTACAGTATGCAACTTCCATCCTGAAGGAAGAAAACATCTACATCTTGCCAAAAAAGAATGAAGTTCTTAGCAGATGAGAACATACCTCTGAGAGCTGTGGAGAAACTCAGAGACTCCGGCATCGAAATCACTTCAATCATCGAGGAATCCCCGGGGTTGTCAGATGAGGGTGTTCTGCGGCTTTCCGCTGAAAGAGAGACTGTACTCATTACCTTTGACAAGGATTTCGGTAGTTTGGTCTTCAAAGGAAGAGAGAAATCTTTTGGCGTTATATTGCTGAGATTCCCACCGAAGTCCCCTGATTTTGTATTCGATATGCTAAAAATACTCTTTAAATCAGGAATCGATTTCGAGAGGAAGTTCACCGTGATGAGGAAGGATAAAATAAGAGTTGTTCCCTTGCTTTGAGAGCTTATCCTCTGCTTAGTAAAGTCTTGGCAATCTTCGGTTTCAAAACTTTCTGTTGAGCTAAAGACATAGTCATAATCTGTATATTTTCCATAAAAAGAATGTAAATGGTACGAAGTGGTATTCCTCTTAAGGGATTGAGAATAAAAAGCGAAGAAACAGGAACTTCCTGGTTTCACTGCGGAAGTGCTGAGGGATAGCAAGCCCATGCTACATCTCTTTGAAAAATCTGGCTTTTATATAAAGAAGAGAGACGTGGAAGGTGTTTATGAGCTGAAGATGCTCTTCTGGAAGCGGTAATAGCAGGGATACTTAGACTTGTTCCAACGCAGCTTAAAAGATGATTTATATTTAAAGATATACACTATGTCGCCTTTTTGAGCAATTTTGAAAGATACGAAACCATCGAAACTGTGAGATAGTAGCAAAGAATTGCGTCGTCCGGTTGGATTTTGTAAGCTTCACGATGAATTCCCACGTTTGCAAGATAATGAATTTTATCTCTTATGTCTTTTATTCTTTTAGACTTTGGATTATGGCTAGACTGACCTGGTGAACCTTCGTCAATCAAGGATTTTATTTCATCCCACTTTGAATCCAAGAGAGGCTGAAATGCATCCCATGCAATACGTGTATTTGCCATACAGTTCTCATAATCTCTAGCAGCAAGATTATCAGACGCTTTCTGAAGATTACCTACAACTACATCCATACCTTCAAGAGTGGGTCTCACTATCTCAAATATCCACGATTCACTATACCCCATTTCCTTGAGTATTCCTGCCCACTCTTTTTGAGAATACTTCAAGTTGTAATGCAGATTTCTTTGAAAAAATGCAGTTCGATTTTCCCGCTCAGTATATGAACAAAGCACGCCAACAACCAGTGTCAATGGTAAATCATCGACTCTCGTAGCTTCGATTGTATCTATCACATCTCTTGGGAAAGGTACATCTGCTTCGAGCTCAATGCTATTCCCAAAATTCTCAGTGAAGAGTAGAGGCTCCGAGGCAGCAATACAATCACCACTAAGATTCAACTTTACCGAGGCTAGCAGTAACTGAAGATTAGGGTAGTGTCCGTTACGATCACGTGAAACATGGATCTTTAATTTGAGGAAAGGGAAAACTCCTTTCTTCACTTCAGCCTGCACGTTATCTATTCTCATATTCATATTCGTCTCACCATTAGTGACCATTTAGTATACAATACATAAAAGATTTTCGATTATTGTGAACTATATTACCGAACCAGCATCACACCCACTCGTTTGCAGTACATGGTTTTGTCATGCTATAGCTAATGTAAAAAACCACGAGATATTACAAGATTAACACAAGAAATTCGGGTTAATAGAAGACAGATTAGCTAATAGTGCACTGAAACCTGATTCCTATTCTACTATTCTTCTCTCGTGAAAATTATGGGGCTCTGCCCCATGTCACCGAAAGCCCTGAAAGGGCTTATGTGTAATCTTGTGGTTAGCTAAACAAATGCCTCTCACCTTCTGAATATTCTCATTATCACCTCTTCGGTCATCAACAGGAGTCTCAAGTATCATCGGCAGCTTCCTGATACGTTCATCTTTGAGAATCACTCGAAAGCCATCCTCTCCAATATACCCGAGTCCAATATGCTCATGCCGGTCCCGTCTCGAGTTCAGACCTGCTTTTGCATCGTTTAGATGGATGAGCTTCAGACATTCAAGACCTATGACCTCGTCAAAATGCTGCATCGTGACATTCAGGCTCTTTTCAGTCCGTAATTCGTATCCCGCAACAAAGCCGTGGCAGGTATCAAAGCAGATTCCTATTCGTTCCTCATGCTCAATACGGTCCATGATATGCCGTATATCCTCGAATGTCCCACCCATACTGTTCTTCGTCCCTGCGGTATTCTCTAAAAGCAGCATCACGCGGTTATCCACTTCACTGAATGCCGTGTTTATCGCATCCACTATCCTCCGAACTCCCTTCTCTTTTCCATATCCACGATGACTGCCAAGGTGCGTGACAAGATAAGGAATCTGTAATGTGCCGCACCGCTTCAATTCCTCGACAAGAGCTGCCACAGACTGCTGATAAACCTTATCATCCGGTGCGGCAAGATTTGGAAGGTATGGCATGTGATCTATTGGCGGGAATATCCCGGTATGCTCAACCTTCTCTGTGAATTGTTCTATC
>JAUVZJ010000001.1 GCA_030602585.1 Candidatus Methanophagales archaeon
TAGAAATGAATGCTCTCTCTTCTGGTGTGAGTTCCCTAACAAAGCGAGAACTATTCCCATGTAATTGCTTCATTTTGGACACCTCAAAAGAAAATATGTGTCCTAAAATATAACTCTTTACTTATGATGGGTTGTACTTAAACCCAGGAGTACAATACGATTTTATACTTGATGCTGTTGGTAAAATTAAAACTTCAAAATTAAAAGAGGCGTGTAAAAAAGCTCTTGCTCCAAGAGGAAAATACGTATCAATTGATGATGGAAAACTAATGTTAGACTCTAAACGCCTTGCTTTAATCAAAGAGTTGGTTGAAGCTGGACATATTAAACCAGTTGTTGACAGATGCTATCAATTTGAAGAGATTGTCGAAGCTCACAGGTATGTTGGTAAAGGACATAAAAAAGGAGGAGTTGTAATAAAAGTTAATTAAAAACAAAAAACAACGAACGCACAACAACGGCTTCAGGTAAGTGCTCCGAAAGCTCCGCCATCAGCAAGCTGCAAAACGTCATCCAAAATTGGCAAACGCCAGATGTCAACATTGAATCCTACGGCATTGAGTATCCCTGCGCCTGGACTGAAAACTGAAATCAGCGAACCAAAGTAAATATCAAATCTATGAGCATCCGCGCGATGATGCCTCGGTTTTTTAAACCGAGGTTTGTGACTGGGGCTGTTAAGCCTTTTGGGCATAGCTATTTCTGTTTAAAAACGGAAAGAAAATGAAACTAAATAAGATGCTCACATATTTAGGGGGTGTTTCAAATGAGCGAAAGAGATCCAGTAGCTTTTGATTCCGTAGTAGGTTTGTTGCTTATTGGATTGGCTATACTTCTGTTTATCGTGGGATGGTGGCTGGCGGAATTTTCGATTATCGGTATTTTCGTTTTTGTGACAGGTGTAGCTGTGTTTTATCCAATTATATTTGGAAGCACTTCGTGTGGAACGTATGTATCAGATTATTATTGCCCAACTTGCGGTGCTGGGTTGGGAGGTGCAGAATATCGCCAGGCGATGCGAAATAATGGTTATATTATTTGTCCTAAATGTAAGGAGAGAATACGATACTGGTGACCTAATAGTAAATTAAAATGACAAGCAAAATACAATCCTTTGCACAGCCTTAGTGGCGAGGATGTGGCTTTTTTTTCAGTTTTGTTATCCATGAATTTTAATCGCTTCTACTTCTGCCCTATGCACCTTTTCTATCGCCGTTTCTTTTTCTGCAATCTTTTCTGACATATACACTGCTGCTTTATGGTCGAATTCAAGTAGTTTTCTTACTACCATATTCTCTTCGTTCAATCTGTACCGCGTTTCATTCCCTATCCTTCTGCTCTCTTTTACAAATTCCCATTCCTCTAACAGAGTCCAATGCCTGTTGAGTGTCGTCCATTCGATATCCGAGTTCTCGGCAATCTCCGTCTTAGAGTACTCATATCCTTTGTGGTCTATCAAAAAATCTAGTATCTTTACTACCGGAGTTTCTCCGAATATGTGTTTTAACGCCATTTTTATTACCTCAGTATTTATTATACCTTTGATATATTTAAACCTTTTGAATACTGAATGTAATACACCTAAACTGAGAATCCCTTATACCAAAAATGACACAAAAGGAACTAACCTCTTATCAGAAGAAAATTCTTTTAAAGCTTAGACGTAATTTTTACATTGGAAGCAGACATACTTCTGAAGACAATGTCATTAAAGGTTTTCCAAAAGATGTAAGGGGAGATATAAAGAAAGCTCTCAAAAAGCTGATTAAAAATGGCTATCTAATCTCTAAACCCACTTCTTATGGGTTGGAAGTATCAATAAATCCTGTGATGATGCAGGAAATCAACAGGATACTGGAGGAGGAATAAGCCTGATAAAGTGCGCGAAAAGATGATGAGAATTTATGCTTGTTATAGTACAATCAAGCTATAAGTACAACAAAAAAGTTTTACACACGGGAAGACCAAAATACAGCAAAGGGGATGCCTCGGAATTTAGAGGCTGTCTCACAATTCAAAATCTCAACAAAAAGAAGCTCAGATAGGGCTTTATAACCAAAAATAAGCATCCAATTTCGCAAAATATCTAATTATGGGACGACCTCTTTAATGCGGGGTACTAATTTGAAAAAAAGCGAAGGAGGGCGTTAAAATAAAGGAGATGGCGCATAATAAGGAAAGAGCGATATGCTGTGGTGTAAGTGCTTTGTTGACCTGTGGTCCGGTAGCGAGAGAGATGCAAATTGAACGGTTAACCGAGGCTAAGCAGACTAATGCATCTAAACTGGTGGTGGCGTGTCCAAAATGCTGGATACATCTCGATTGCGCCTATACTTCAAATCCTGAACTTGGAATGGGTAAAGATAAAATAGAAATAGAGGATTTGACGATGACGGTTGCTTCTCGGTTGGATTTGAAATAAAGCTTTATTTATTCTTTTAGCACAGGTTTTCTCTTTATGGCGCTCATATAACTAACAAATCCTTTGTCGCCTTCCTCACCGCTTCTTCCGAATTGTACCTTTGTCTCCAGCCCAGTTTATTCAGGTTCGAAGCATCAAGCAGCATAATGGGGACATCGCCTTTCCAGCCCCTTTTACCACCCGTGAATTTGAATTCGGGTTTTGGTGATGCAGGCATCTCCTCGCACACTATCTCCGCAATTCGCTTCACCATTATCATGTCGTCCGTGCCTATGTTGAAAATATTCACCCTATTCTTACCTTTTACTTTTAAGCCCGCAAGCATCGCTTCTATACAATCATCCACGTAAATATACGATTTCGTTTGGTTGCCATCGCCTAAGATTTCCAACACCGCCGGATTGCTCCTTATCTTATCTATAAAATCGAAGATTACGCCGTGCGAGGACCTCCTGCCTATGACGTTCGCAAACCGGTATATCCAGGCATGCATGTCAAAGGTATGACAGTAAGAAGCGATTAAAGCTTCACAGGCAAGTTTCGAGGCACCATATAACGAGATAGGTATGGTGGGGTATTCTTCAGGTGTGGGCAGTTTATCCGCCTCGCCGTAAACAGTGGACGTGGACGTGAATATTATCCTCCGCACTTCTTTCGCCCTCATTGCTTCTAACACGTTATAGGTTGCGATTACATTCTGCTCTAAATGAATTCTTGTATTTTCCACACCTATTCTCACCTCGGGATTCGCAGCAAGATGCCAGACCTCTTCTACACCTTCAAAAAAACCGGTTATATCGCCCTGCAAGAGGTCTATTCTGTGAAACAGGAAACTTTCTTTGCCCTTGTGCGGGTTTATGAATTTCTCGTTCCCTGCGCTTAAGTCATCCAGGACTACTATCTCGTGCCCTGCATCTATTAACCTATCAACCACGTGCGAACCTATGAATCCCGCTCCACCAGTTACTAAAAATTTCATTTTTCATTTCTCACTCATGCCATTGGATAAGCCCCTAAAATTTTCAACATCGCTACTTTCCGTTCAACGCCTTCTAACGCTTCTTTTATCTTCTCCTCTTCTATGTGACCTTCACAATCTATATGAAACATGTAATTCCCCAGAGCACGCTTGGAAGGTCGTGACTCTATCTTCGTAAGGTTTATACCTCGCAGAGCGAATTCACCCAGGACGTCGTATAACGCCCCAGGGCGGTCCTTCAAATATATCAATATAGAAGTCTTGTCCTTTCCGGTAGGTGCGGTTTTAACATCGCCGCTTGAAAGCACGACAAATCTCGTAACGCTGTCTTTGTAAGCCCTTACAGGGCTTGCGGGGTCGTGGGGCAGAGCCCCACACTGCACATTTTCAGCTATTATATTAAGGTGATATTTCCGCGCTGCTTCTTCAGACGCTAATGCCGCTATCTCTTCAGATTGCGATGCCATCTTCGCTGCACTCGCAGTGCTGTCCACGGATTTCAGCTCCACGCCCTTCAATCGTTCCCTTATGAACTGCTTACATTGCGCCAGTGCATGAGGATGTGAAACCACCTTTCTTATTTTACCGAAATCAAACTCTTTTGAAGTTTGTTTAGCCAACAAGCAAATTTTTATCGGCACCAAAACCTCGCCTACTATTCGCATCTCTACCTCATCATTCTCGCTCGAAAGTACATCTAACGTCTCTCCCACTGAGCCCTCCAACGAATTCTCGATGGGAACGATTCCATAATCCACTTCTTCCATTATTAAGCTCTCTGTTACGTCAAATATCGTCTCGTAATATTTTATCTCGACATTCTCAACTCTTTTTCCTTTTAGCCACAACACTGCGGCGGTTTCTGAAAACGTCCCTTCGGGTCCTAATATACCTATCTTCATTTACGCTTCACACCAAACATATCTTCTTTCTTCTTCATTTTATATAAGGAAGGCATATATATGATATTGCCTTGCTGTGCCCTGGTAGCATAGTGGCAAATGCGCCACCTTGGTAAGGTGGAGATCGCGGGTCCAAATCCCGCTCAGGGCTTCTCTCATTGCAAAGTGTAGAAGTCAGAGAACAGAGGTCAGAATTCTGTTTTCTATTCTCTGATTTCTGATCTTGTGCTAATCTTGTGTAATCTCGTGGTTTCGGCGAGAGGAATTAGAATCAGAGATACAATCTATTCACACCATTAATTAATGCATATACCGATGCAATCACAATGTCTTCACTCACACCACTCGCGGTTATCGTCTTATCACCCCTGCTTATCTTCACTACGACATTCACCAGTGCGTCTGTTCCACCGGTGATGGCATCCACGTGATACTCCTCAAGGCGCAAATCGTCCATTTCCATTCCAGCCATTGCCTTCTTTAACGCATTTATTGCCGCATCCACCGGACCAACGCCAACGCCCGCTTCCACTATCTCTTCTCCATCTATCTCTATTCGCAGTGATGCCGTTGGATAGACGTTCTTCCCGGATACCACCGATAAGTCAACGAGTTTTATCTTCTCTTCTCTTTCTATACGCAATACATCCACTACTATCGCTTGAAAATCCGAATCGGTGACTAATTTACCCTTATCGCCGAGTTCCTTCACCTTTGCCAGAATTTTCTTCATTTGTTCCTCATCTGCCGCGATGCCCATCTCTTCCAACGCCATTTTCACTGATGCCTTACCTGTATGCTTTCCGAAAGCAAATCTTCTCTTCCTTCCTATTATCCCCGGCTCAAAGGGTTCATATAAACTTGGATCAGCCAGAGTCCCGTGGACGTGCATCCCCGACTCGTGCGTGAAGGCGTTATCGCCCATAAGCGGCTTGTTCGGCGCAACAGGCATCTTTGTCAAATTCCTGACCATTCGAGAAGTTTCATACAATTTATCTTTTGCAATTTTCGTTTTTACACCGTAAAGCATGTCCAGAGCTGTTACCACCTCTTCCAGGGATGCGTTACCTGCCCTTTCACCTAATCCGTTCACCGTTACGTGCACGAGCTTCGCACCTGCCAGCACCGCGGCTACTGAATTCGTCGTCGCCAACCCGAAGTCATTGTGACAATGCACGGAAACAGGCGTGTTGAAATTGCAAAGAGCATCAAATATCTCTTTTGTGTGTTCGGGATACAAAACACCAACGGTGTCACAGAAACATAAACGGTCAACAACCGTAGCTAAATCGGAGAAGAAGGATTTCAAAAACGCCATATCCGCTCTGGATGCATCTTCTGCGCTTATCTCCACGTTTAATCCATGTCCTTTCACATATTCCGCCATCTCAATTGTCTTCTCTCTCAACGTCTCCCTATCCATCTTTAACTTCTTCTTTATGTGGTCGTCAGAAACAGGAGCAACCAGATTAATCGTGTCAACATCACATTTAATCGCAGCGTCAATATCGCCCTTCAACAGCCGTGCAAAGGAACTGATTTCGGCTTTTAAACCCTCACTCGCTATTGCCTTTATCGCTCTTTGCTCGCCTTCCGAAATGACCGCAGTTCCCGCTTCTATTATGTCCACGCCTAATATATCAAGCTGTTTTGCAATCTGTAATTTCTGTTCCGGAGTTAATGATACCCCGGGGGTTTGCTCACCATCACGAAGCGTTGTATCCAGTATTTTTACCGCTTTTACTTCTTGCATAGACTATCGTTTCTACTATAAAGAAGTAGATATAGTTATTTATATCAAAATTTTGCATTCAAATCTTTCTTTAGAACACATGGTATTTCTATATGCCTCTAACATCTGTTATTTTTACTTATAATCTTTTATAGGGCTTTAAATTAAATATACTTGGTGATAACAATGGTAGAAGGAATTTGTTATGTATGCAACCAGACATATACAGCAGCGGACAGGGACACATTAGTAGATGAAATAGTGGAACATATGATGGCAGAGCATCATGGTCACCTCAGGCGGGATACGCTGGAGCCAAAAAACAAGTTTGATAAATGCCCGGCATGTGGAGCTGTGGTAGGCAAGGTACTTTTCAAGTGCCCCCATTGTGACGCTGATCTCGTAAAGCAGTTCGCGAGAAAGGCAACTTTGGGATACGTAAAAGGGAGCTAAGAGAGAGTTCAAGAAGAGAACTCTCCCTAAACTCCTTTATTTTTTATTAGATATACACAGAACCTAAATATACGGCCTACAAGCCGTTCTCTCTTTCTCATATATTCTCTTCAGTGCATCCGCCATATCAGCGTAGCAATAAAAGCCGGAATGCGCTGCCTTGTGCTCATACTCAGAAATAACCTTCTTCACCCTTTCCATCGCATAATCGAGCTTTACCCACCTGAGGTCAACAGAATCCTCCGGTTTGTAGCTACTATCTACAATAGCATATCCCAATTTCTTCAGTTCCGTGCTCATTTCTCCGTATGCCATTTCTTCTCTCACATATCGGTTAATGAGGCTTTTTACATGAGTCAATTCATCTCTCCTTCTAATTCCGTATTTCTTATCTTCATTCAATGCCGGTGGAGTGGCTAAACCTGCGAATGAGAAGATATAAGGCGTTTCTAAGAATTTATCAAATGCTGATTCGCGGTCTTCGCTCATTTCCTTAAAGAAATTTGGTATGTCATCGCGTCTTGGCATTCCCATCAAACCCAGCGTTTCTATTATTACAAGCGGTTCCTCATAAGAGCCTATCCCTTTTTCTTCGCCCCTCGCTTTCAAAAAACTCCTGAGTCCTTCTCTCGTAACTGCGACAACAGCGTCCGGACTGAAATGAGCAGCACGTAAATTCGCTCTTTGCAGAGGCGTGATGTATTCCTTCTGCTCCCACAAGAACACCGAGAAATTATAGGAATAATACTCTTCAATGTCCGCGAGGTAAGCAAAGTTATGCCCTATGATACCAAATTTTGCTAAGGAGGAAGGGTAATAATCGAATTTTATGTGCGAGTTTGGCGTGGAGAACCTCATTTCTCGTTCTGCCGGATATATAAGCGCGGGATTATTAAACTGATACCACGTAGAAGCGTCGTATCCAATCTTGAAACTCTTAAAACTCTCGCTTTCATAGTATTTCTGCATCATCTTAAATGCCTCATACCACGCCATTCTTATCTTTTCTATTTGGCGAGAAAAATCTTTTTCTTCCATACAAACCTGTTTGCAAGCAAAAAACTTTATCAACAATATTTAAGAAACGCCATCATTTAATTTTTTTGATCAAACGTTCTTTCTAAGAAGAGTTGAGTGTGTAGAAAGGAAAATATCCAATGCTTATATATATCTAATTCTAAGATGAGCATTGATAAAAATGCCGACATGTAAAGATTGCAGGTTTTATACTCCCGTAGATGATGAAAAGGGAAATTGTTCTGGACAGGGGAGTGAAGTGTTAGGAGATAGAGATGCAGGGAGATGTCCTACGAGGACGTTTCAGCCTAAAGACTGAGCATGGTTTGGCATCTCCTTTATTTTTTTTTTTTTTTGATTTAACATTTTCCCTTTCTTCTACAGCTTTAATCAATGGATGGATTTTTATTTTTATGGAGCGGACCCGGCGGGATTCGAACCCGCGATCCCCGGCTTAGAAGGCCGGTGCTTTATCCAAGCTAAGCCACGGGCCCACTTCTCTTTTCTTTATCATGCGTTTACTTATGATTATATGAGACTACCTTTAAAAGAAAAGTTTTATCAAAAGGAAGAAAGTGCATAAAATAAAGAGGTAAACTATAAATGCCCGAGATACCACCAATGATGCAGCAGTATTACAGGATAAAAGAGAAATACAGCGATGCTATCTTACTTTTTCGTGTCGGCGATTTTTATGAAACCTTTGGCGAAGATGCAAAGTTGGCATCGAAAGAGCTTAACATCACTTTAACCACTACCGGCAGGGGCAAAGGCGCAACGAAGAAAACTCCGATGGCTGGCGTGCCATACCACGCTGTAACACCCTACATAAAACAGTTGATAAAGAAGGGCTACAAAGTCGCTATATGCGAGCAAATAGAGGATAAAGAGAAGAAGAATATAGAAAAGAGGGAGGTAGTGCGGCTTATTACTCCCGGCACGATAATCGAAGATGGTTTTCTGGAAGAGCGGCTCAGCAATTATCTGATGTGCGTGAATCTGATGGATGGCAGGGTGGGCATTGCAATCGTTGACGTTTCAACCGGCGAGTTCTCGGTTACCGAATTAGAGGATGACGAATCGCATTCTTCGCTATTAAACGAAGTGGAGCGAGTGAAGCCAGCGGAAATGATACTGCCCGATTCGCTTGAACTCGAGCTTGAACTGGATACGTGCACCATTTCCCAATACGACGACTACTATTTTGATTATAAGAATGCCTATACCACGCTGATAAACCATTTTGGGGTCATCTCGCTTGATGGTTTTGGCTGCGGGGAGCTTAGAGCGGGCATAACAGCCGCAGGTGCCGTTATTTCTTATCTACGCGATACACAAAAAAAGGTGCTGTCGCACATAAAACCGCTTAAGACTTTCTTCGTTTCCGATTACATGGTATTAGACAGCGTTACAGTTCGAAACCTGGAAATATTCAATAATATAAGAGATGGGACACAGCGAGGAACGCTTGTTAGTGCGCTGGACAAAACACTTACAGGAATGGGCTCAAGGCTGCTGAAAAAGAATTTACGGTTTCCTTTGCTCGACACAGGCGAGATAAAAAGGAGGGAGGAAGTGGTAAATGAGTTTTATGCGGATATACTGCTAAGGGAATCGTTAAAGGCATCATTCAGGGAGATATACGACATAGAGCGTATAATAAGCAGAGTATCGTATGGAAACGCGAATGCTCGTGACTTGATTTCGCTTAAGCGGTCTTTAATGCAAATAGAGGCGTTGAGAGGGGTTTTAAAGAATTGCCGCTCGGAAAAGATAAAAAACGCGCTGAGAACGTTAAAGTCGAACAACTTCTCTGAGGTTGTGAATCTGGTGGAGCGAAGCATAATAGAAGAGCCACCCGTAACTGTAAAGGAAGGGGGGTTGATGAAAGAGGGATTCAATGCTGAACTGGACGAGTTGCGGAAAATAAAGCACGAAGGAAGGAAATGGTTAGCGGAATTTGAGGGGCATGAGAAATCCCATACCGGAATAAAATCGCTTAAGGTGGGTTATAACAAGGTTTTTGGGTATTACATCGAAGTTCGGAAATCGTGGATAGAGAAAGTGCCTGATTCGTATATAAGAAAACAGACGCTTACAGAGGCGGAGCGGTATATAACGGAGGAATTGAAGGATTACGAAGCAAAGGCGTTGAGTGCGGAGGAACGGATAAAGGAACTGGAGTATGAATTATTCGAGCGGATAAGGAAGGAAGTTGCGAAACGTGCGAAGGAAATTCAGGAAGCCGCGAATTCTATTGCTGAGCAGGATATGCTTCTGGCTTTCGCTGAGGTTGCTTCGGAAAACGGATATTGCTGCCCGGAAGTGGACGAAGGCGATGAGATTGTTATAACGGAGGGAAGGCATCCAGTGGTGGAAAAAGAGGTAAAGGAAGGATTCGTGCCGAATGACGTTCGACTTGACAACGATAATCTGTTGATGGTTATCACGGGACCTAACATGAGCGGGAAATCCACGTTCATGCGTCAGACGGCTTTAATCGTGCTGATGGCACAGCTCGGCTCTTTCGTGCCTGCGCGCGAAGCGAGGATTGGCGTTGTGGACAGGATATTCACGAGGGTAGGCGCTTACGATGACCTCTCTATGGGTCAGAGTTCGTTCATGGTCGAGATGAGCGAAACCGCAAATATATTAAACAATGCGACAGAACGAAGCATGATAATTCTTGATGAAATCGGTAGAGGCACGAGCACGCTGGATGGCGTCAGTATAGCATGGTCCGTTGCGGAATATGTTAATACGAGGCTAAAAGCCAAAACTATGTTCGCAACGCACTTCTACGAACTCACGGAGCTTGCTGATTCTCTTGATAGCACAAAATGCTTCAATGTTTCGATAAAAGAAGTCGGAGATGAGATATTTTTCGTCCGGAAGGTGGTGGAAGGAAGAGGTTCAAAAAGCTATGGGATTCAGGTTGCTAAATTAGCAGGGTTGCCTGAAACGGTGATAGAATCTGCAAAAAGCGTTTTGAAAGGGATGGAAAGTGAAGTAGAAAAGGAAGGACTGAAGAGGGAAGTAGAGGGAGAAGATGAAGATAAAAAAGTGGAAGTGAAGAAAGTGGTGCAGGAGCATCCCGTAATAGAGGAGTTAAAGTCAATAAATGTGGAGCAGATTTCGCCAATAGAGGCGTTAAATAAGTTGTATGAGATGAAGAAGAAGACAAGTGAATCCCCGCCATAGATGTTATGGCCTGCTAAGGCTGTGATCGTAGTCGTTGATAAGAAAACAGTTATTGTAGCGTGGCATATGCGCTCTGCTATTCACTGGCGGAGTATCTCTCAATTTCAAGCTTTCACCTGCTTTTCGGGATGTGCCATCAAGAAAAAATAATGACGTGCGTCCTTTTAGTTTCATTTGAGTGCCTCCCAGTAAGTTAGCAAGTTTCTTGCCTTCTTTTAAACGTCAAATTGCTTTCCCTAATGATGACCACCTCGATTGCGATAACGTTTCGCGGATAAAAGAAGTTCGCCGATAGGTGAATTTGGGCGAAGCATAGCGAAGTTTTTTATCTGCTGTTATGTGAAGTGCCCACATATTCTCCTATCAATATCCATGAAATATGATGGTGAATTTCACCCGTAGAGTGAGGTTCATAATATTCATGTTCGTATAGTTCTTTGATGTTTAGGAAAGCAAAATCCTCAACAAGTTCTTCTCTGGTACAGAGATGGAGATATACTCTATCCTGAAACGAATTGGATTCTTCTGGAATAGGGGTGCCCTTACCGCAATGTTCAGGATCTTTTATTGAAAGTGTGCTGAGAAATAGCAATCCGTTTGGTTTCAATATTCTCATAACTGCTTTTTTAAGTTCTTTTCTTTCATTCTTTTTCAGCAGTTGATACAGGTTTGAGATAAATACAATATCGTATTTCTCTTCCTTCAGCTCTGTAAAATTGCAGCATTGAAATTTCACGTCCTCTTTCTGTGCCTTAAGGACTACATCTGAGGCAATATTTATAGCTTCTTCAGAGATGTCTATCCCTAAAATCATACATCCAAGATTTTCTAAAAAGTAGAATGCATCACGACCGTAACCACAGCCAATGTCCAATATACTTAATATCTCGTTACTTGATTTGCATTTTTGTAAGTATCCCGCCGCAGCAATAGCTAACTCACCAGGTCTTTCTCCCCAAACACGCTCTTTACTTTTATATTCGTTATCCCAAAACATTTTCATTTCCTCTTTGCGGGCATTTCATTACTTTACAAAAAGATATTTACTTTTATCCAATTTGCACTTTGCACTTAAATTAATTACTCCCCCACCTCAAACTCCTCCACGCTTATCTTCCCTCCTTCCTTTTCCATCAGCTTCTCCACTTTATATTCCGCTTCGTCTAACTTCTTATTGCAAAACTTGCACAACCCCATACCTTCCTCGAACATCTTCAGCGAATCGTCCAAAGGAAGATTCCCCTCACCCAGCGTTTCTACTATGCTCTCTAACCTTTTCATCGCTTCTTCAAAACTTATTCCTTCTACTTCTTCCATTTTATATCATCTCCTTAACTTCTCCTTAACTTCCGAAATTGCTTCTCCATCGGTTAATAATATCTTTAACGCATCACCAACCGAAATATCCTCCACACTCCTCACCACTCTCTCTTCCTTCAAACAGATACTATACCCTCGCTCAAGGATTGCCAGAGGACTTAAAGCGTCCAGTTTGCCAGTAAGCCCTTGCAGGGTCTTCCTATGCAACGCTACGAGATGCGTAATCTCTGCAAATATACTCTCCTTTATTCCGTCCACCGTCTGCCGGTACTGGTTTATCCGCTCCGTAGGCTTTCTAAATAAAATACTCTTTTCTATGCTCTCTAACCGCTTCCTATGGTATTCAATCGCTTTAAAAACGTTCTGTCGCATCCTCAACTCCAGAGAACTCAGGTTCTTCTCTATCTCGCGCTTGTCCGGCACAACAAACTCGGCAGCTTCTGACGGTGTCGCCGCTCGCCTGTCCGCAACGAAATCCGCAATAGTAAAGTCTGTTTCGTGCCCCACCGCGGATATTACAGGAATATCAGATGCGAAAATCGCTCTGGCGACTGCTTCTTCGTTAAAAGCCCACAACTCTTCTATTGAACCTCCTCCTCTTCCCGCTATAAGCACTTCTATCTTCTCCCGTTCTGCACTATAACGGTTCATCAACTGAATAGCATTTACTATTTGCGGAGCGGCTTCTTCGCCCTGCACTGCAACTGGCGCCAGCAAAATATGCACGTGTGGAAATCTTCTTCTTGTGATGTTTAACATGTCGCGGATAGCAGCACCGGTTGGCGAGGTGATAATGCCTATTCGGCGTGGAAAACTCGGTATCGGCTTCTTATACACTTCATCAAACAAACCTTCCTCCTTTAACTTCTTCTTTAACTGCTCAAATGCAAGATATAGCGCGCCTATCCCTGCCTCCTGTATCTCCTCCACGTATAACTGATACTTTCCCCGCTTCTCATACACACTTATATGACCCCTGACTATCACACTCATTCCATCTTCAAGAGCAAATTTCAGCAGGGCATTCCTGTCACGGAACATCACGCATTGCAACTCTGATGATTTATCCTTTATCGTGAAGTAGGAATGACCGGAAGTAGGCTGGCTGAGATTAGAGAGCTCGCCCTTTACATAAATGTCTTTCAGCACTTCATCCCCGTCCAATTTCTGTCTTATGTATTTCGTGACCTCATGGACGGTAAAAATACGAGGCGCCCCTTCCTCTTTTATTTCCTTTTCTTCTTCTATTCCTTTTCCGCTTTCAACACCAAACTCCGCCTTATCCTCACGTTCTTGCTCTTCCCTTTCCCCCGTATCTGTTTTCAAATGCAAGAAATCCATTAATGTAATCCCCTTTCCCTGCTTTACCATTTCTATTACCCCAACCTTTTCACATACACGTCCTCATAAACAGGACCTTTGGGCGTAAGCGTGCTCTTCTTTAATATTAGCTCTTCTGCGAGCATCTTCCCCACCTCTACATCCCTCAACTCCGCTATCTTCTTCAAAACCCGCCCTATTTCACTCCGCGATAGTGGCTTTTTCACCCTGCATATCGTAACGTGTGTACTGAACCGTTTTTCAAAAGGAAAGCCCAATGCATTCAGCTTCGATTCCACTTCCTCTTGCAATGCCTTCAATTCCTCCTCTCCTCTTTCGATACCTATCCATATAACCCTTATGTTTCTTGCTTTCTCCAGCGAAGCCGCAGGAAAGAACCCAACACCTCGCAGCTCTATTTCAAACGGTTTTTGACTTATTTCTGCCAATGCGCTCTTAATTCGTTCCACGCTATCTTCTGGAACGTTACCCAGGAATTTTACCGTTTGATGCACCTGCTTCGAATCCACAAATTTCAGTCCTCCGTGTAACTTTACAAATTCCTCTTGTATTTCCGCTATCTTTGTTCTTATTTCCTCAGACAGGTCAACTGCGATAAAAGCTCTCATTAAACTTTTTTTTGCTTCGCAAAAACCTTTACTAAAAATTTATTTTTCTTTGATAAAACTTTCTTTCTAAGAAAGTTTTCTATTTTCTTTTGGTAAAGCTTTTCTTTCTAAGAAAAGGTTTAATTTTAAAATCCTTGCAATAGAGTGCTGCCTCTTCTCCTCCTCACGCTCCTGATACGTCCTTATTGCCCTTAAGAGGTCTATTTTTCTGAATTCCGGCCAGAAAGGAGCGCTGAAATAAGCTGCACATTCGTTCCCTAACGCCTGCCAGGGCACGAAATTACTCAATCTCTGCTCACCGCCAGTCCTTATTATTAAATCCACACTCGTTTTTGCTCCAAAAGCCGAAGCAGAAGCTGGAGACCCGTTTTCTATTTCGCTTATGTATAAGTGCTTTGATATCGTCTCTTCTTCTATCTCCTCCACGGATAGCAAGCCTCTTTTTACCATATTCGCTATTATACGCACCGAATCCACTATCTCCATTCTTCCACTATAAGCTACCGCAATGAACAACTTGAATTTATTATATTGCTCGGTTGCGTGTTCTGCTTTTCTTATTGCCTCTTTTACTGATTCCGGCAGCAAATTGACATTCCCTATTGCTTTCACTCTTACTCCACACTTATGAACTCTTTCATCCTCTCTAATCTTCTCGAATTCCACACGCATTAGCTCAAATAGCTTCTCTTTCTCCTCATCCGTCCTGCAGAAGTTTTCAATAGAAAAAGCATATATCGTGAGCTGCTTCACACCAATATCAAAACACCACTCAATCACACGCTCTGTTATCTCTGCGCCATAGAGATAACCCTCTTCTGTTGAAAGCCCTATCTTCTTCGCATATCTTCTATTCCCATCCATGATTATCGCTACATGTTCGGGCAAATTCCGCTCTAATACCTCCTCTTCCAATAATTTCTCGTATTCTCCATAAGCCCTCCCTCGCAACCAGTTGCATACTCCCACTGCTTTACGCAATGCAAGGAACTTCATTCCATTCTTTTTTCTCTTCATTCATCCCCGCCCCCTTTACTTCTTCACGCTCCTGCCCTACTTCCGAAGTCCATTACCTTTGCCTTCATCTCGTAAAGCTCTACAAGCGTTGCACATCCTGCAACAGGATTTATATTCCTCTTTTTTTGATACGGCGTTTGCGATTGCCATGTTCCGGAATTTATAAGTAGCACGTTCCGGTATTTAGAAATGCCAACGGTATGAGCATGTCCACAATGGACTATCTCAGGAACCGGGTCAATTACAGCATGGTCATGTCCATCAGGAACAATAGAAACGTTGTTTCCATATATTGGAGCAAGATGCCGTCTTTTTAGCATCTCGACCATCACTTCCTCCGGCTTTGAATAACTCAGCCTCGATACCGAGTTAACAAAATCATCATACGATTGACCATGATATATCAACACCAGCCTGCCACCAATTCTTATGTAAGAGGGGCTGCTCACAAAGCAGGTATTATCGGGGAAGAACTTCCTGAGGTCCTCTGGTAAAGGGGGCTGTGGCTCTGCACTCCTGACCGCATCATGGTTTCCAGGCGCTACCACCACGTGTATATGAGACGGGAAATCGTGAAAATATCTCGCTGCTATTTTATATTGCTCCTCAATATCCGTAATTGATAAATCCTCCTCCTGACCCGGATATACCCCTATCCCATCCACGGTATCGCCAGCAACAACCAGATATGCAATATTTATACTTTCGGCTTTCTCTTTTAACCACTGCGCGAAACTATCCCAGGCTTCTTCTAAAAATGTGTTGCTTCCTACATGCATATCAGAGATAAATACTGCATATACTGACTTTCCCCTTTGCTTTTCTTTTTCCTGTTCCTGTTCGGAAAACGATAACGATAATTGCGAAGTTGATGAAGAGACGGGCACATCTGGATATACTATCCTATTTGCAATTAAATATCCCCCGGCAGATAAAGAACCAGTAACGCCTATTATCTCATCCGGTATTATCTCCTCCTGATGTAGCAGGATTACCGGTAGATACCCGGTAGGGTCTTCCAATTCCACACGGATATTTCCTTTTGCCGTTTTATTTATAGAAGCGACCATTCCCACCACCGAAATCTCTTCACTTCCTCTTCCATTTTTTATAAACCTTATCTGCCCGCAGTTCATCCTCTTTTTTATTACCCCGCTTATTCTCTCATACCTGTCAATGAAATACGGTAAGAAATCTTTGTGGTCTACACCTCTACCATGCTCAGGGAACGATTTTATTATAGCCGGGGCTTCCGTTTTCATCTGTGCATCAATTTTTTCTTCTTCACCTTCGCTTGCACCCGTTTTTTTGATAAACTCTGCTATCTGTTCTGGTGAAATCACAAAAATTGAATGGTCTAACGAATTAGTCACGCTTTCTGCGATCTCATTTATGTCGAAATGCCTCTCGCTTTTGCCTTCACTTTCGTAATGCGTGAGCAGTTCAATCGCCTCTGGCTGGACCTGGAATCCCAAATCTGCAAACCTCTTCACTATTTCTATTTCCTTCTGCTTTTCTTTTCCGGCGATAGCTTTTCGCACATTCATTGTTTCTTTGGTAAAGCTTTCTTTTCACATTGCTAAAGCAATGGAACGGCGAAGCCGTTCAAAAGAAAGGTTTCTCACAGCCATTCCTTTACCTTTGCTTCTAAATACGGCTTTGGCAGAGCCCCCTGGATGACGTCCACAGGATCGCCATTTTTAAAGATGAACAGTGTGGGTATAGCCATTATAGCAAATTCCGAGGCTATTCTCGGATTCTCATCCACGTTCAGTTTTCCAAACACGACTTTCCCTGCGTATTCCTTCGCCAATTCCTCTATTACCGGTGCAATCATTCTGCAAGGACCACACCAGGGAGCCCAGCAATCCACGACGAGCAATGGATATTTTCTTACCGTTTCTACAAAGTTATTGTCGTCTATCGTCAGGGGATGGTCTATTACCGCCTCTCCTTTTTTACCCCCCTCTTTCATCGCTTTTATCTCTTCTTCCATCTCGCGCATCTTTCTCTCTTTTATCCTATATATCTCCATTTCTTCTTCTTCCTCGTCAATTCCGCTATTTTCCTTTTTCTCTTCTTTCATACTCATGCCTCCTTCACTGCATTGCATCTGATTGAATATTTAAAAAACATGAAAATCATTGATTGATAAACTTTGTGCTTAATTTTTGTGCCGTATTGTGGTTGCCTCTTAACGGTCATCGCCATCTTTCGAGGGAGGCTTACCGCAGGGACCGTGCAATACGGCTTTTTTTGTAGCCCTTTGTTTGCAATAGCAATCATCCTTCGCTTGTTTAGCGATGTCACACTATTCTTCGTAAAGGGCATTTATATATTCGCTCTTTTTATATTTAAAGTTAGCGAGGAGGGAAGGAGGAGGCTATAACAAAGATGTTTGATTTGAATGTCCCCGAATTAATTCGTTCTCATCCCGAGTGTAATTTATGAAGAGGCGTAGAAAAAGCTTTCTCCACTGATGGTCGGTGGATGGCATTGTAAGAACAGAAAGGAATTATACGAAGGTCCGGTGTGGCATAGTGGATGCCGCATCTCTTAACCCGCTCAAAGTCGAAATTATACGCATCCTGGAAGTGCATTGCACCGATAAAAAGCGTTTTCCGATGGAACACCGCAAGCGAATCTCGATTGCCTTTTCCTAATATGCTCATAAGTGATACAGCATCAAATTCCGCTGGTGCTTTGTCCTTATCTATGAACTTCCCTAATATAGACGCAGATACTATCCTTGCTGCCGCCTTCATCTTGCCAACCTTTGACTTCTTTATCTCTTCCGACTCCTCCATCAGGAACTCCATCAGTCCTTCAACATCCACGAACTCGGTTATTGGTGTAAACCTTCCATTATCAACAAATACGTACGTTGCGGCACCACAATGAGGATGCACCGTGAGCTCCATCTGTGGTATCCCTTTCCACGCCTCTACGAAATAAGAGAAGGGAGCAACAAAAGGCACGGGATAGAAACTCTCACGTGGTATTTCACCGTCTGTTTGCTCTTCCAGGAGGTTTATAAAATCAGGAATTGTTATTCTGCCCTTCTTCCTCTCTGATTCATCTACTCTTCCCTCGAAAGAGACAGGTTGTGCATTCACACCCCTTACAATATCCAGGTTCTCAGCCGCAAATCTTACCATGTCCCCTACCTGGTCGTCATTCACACCTTTCATAAGCGTGGGAACAAGCACTACACTTTTTAATCCACCCCTCCGGCAGTTCTCTATCGCCTTTAACTTCGTTTTTAACGCCGGGAAACCCCTTAATATCTTATATGGTTCTTCCTTTGTCCCATCGAATTGCAAATAAACAGTATGCAAGCCTGCTTCCTTTAAACGATGACAGAACTCTTCGCTCTTTGCCATCGCTATTCCATTCGTTGCCACTTGAATATGCGGGAACCCAAGGCTACGTGCCATTTTTACAATGTTCACAAAACCTTCCCTTATCGTTGGTTCACCACCCGCAAACTGCACCGCCGGGCAAGGCGGCACCTCACTCCTGAGCAGTTTCATCATTTCCTCCAACTGTTCCATCCTCGGTTCATAGAGGTAACCAGAGACAGCGGCATTTGCAAAACAGGTCGGGCATCGCTGGTTGCACCTGTTCGTGAGGTCTATAATTGCGAGCATTGTAGAACTCTTATGCTCTGGGCAGAGTCCGCAATCGAAAGAGCAGCCATTGTCACTGTTTTTTGTTATTTGAATACCAGGATTGCCCTCGTATCGACACTCCGAGAATTTGTGATATGACGAAGCATCCGACCAGTATACGTCATTGAATTCACCATGCTCCTCACATCTCTTTTTTATCAGTATCTTGCCATCTTCTCCATACACTTCCGCATCTATAACTTCTAAACACTGCGGACACAATGATTTCGTTTTCATTTTCATCTCCTCTATCCGCCCTATATCCATCCATATCTATTAATAGTTTATAAAAAGAGGGTGTGTATTGGTATATAAAGCTAACTAATAAGTCATGGGTGCTTGAATGGGAATGAAAAAGAAGTTAACTGCGATAGATGTCGTAGAGGAGATAAAAAGTGGAGATATATCGTGTGAGGAATTAATATTAGAAATCTATGAGAGAATAGAAAGAAGCGAATTAAATTGTTTTATCACTTTGAATAAAGAGAACGCACTTGAAGAAGCGATAGAAGTGGATAAGAGAAGGAGCGGTGAAGAATGCAGGCGAAAAAAGCTGCTTGGCGTGCCCATAGCCATTAAGGATAGCATATCTACACGCGGAATTCAAACAACGTGCGCATCAAAGATTCTTACGGGTTATGTTCCACCCTACGATGCCACGGTAATAGAGGCGCTGAAGAAGGAAGGAGCGATAATCATAGGAAAAACGAACATGGACGAGTTCTGTATGGGTTCTTCCACAGAAACAAGTTATTACGGACCCACGAGAAACCCACATGACCTCGACAGGGTGCCGGGAGGCTCTTCGGGTGGTAGTGCGGCGGCAATATCCGCAGGAGAAACTGTTCTTGCTCTTGGTTCCGATACCGGTGGCTCCATCAGGTGTCCTGCATCATTCTGCGGCATCGCGGGACTGAAGCCCACTTATGGGCTCGTTTCGAGATACGGGCTTATTGCGTATGCTAATTCATTAGAACAGATAGGACCAATGGCATCAAATGTAACAGATACTGCATTGCTCTTAGAAGTATTATCGGCGAAGGATGAAAGGGACAGCACGCAGGTAAAGACAAAAAATAACGCATCTACTAACTACTGCTTATCATGGCTAAACGGTAAAAGAAGCGGAAATGGAGGAGAAGGGGTAGGGGTAGAGGTAGAGGTTAAAGGCATGAAGATAGGAGTTCCAAAGGAGTTCATCGAGGGTGTTTCGCCGGAAGTTGAAAAGTCTGTATGGAATGCCGTGCACAAATTAGAGGATTCCGGTGCAATATACGAGGAAATAAGCATGCGAGACCTGAAATATGCACTTGCTGCGTATTACATCATTGCAATGTCCGAAGCGTCATCAAATCTCGCGAGGTTTGACGGGCTGCGATACGGGCTCAGGACTGGAAAGGACGAGGACTGGCACACTACTTTCTCGAGGATAAGAGGCGAAGGATTTGGAGAAGAGGTGAAAAGGAGGATTATTCTTGGCACTTATGCACTCTCTGCTGGTTACTATGGCACATATTATTTGAAGGCGTTGAAAGTGCGCACGCTGATAAAAAACGAATTTGAGGATGCTTTGAAAACGCATGATATATTGGCGATGCCAACGATGCCTTTTGTCGCTTTTAAACTGGGTGAAAGGATAAAAGACCCGCTTTCTTTGTATCTCGCTGACGTTAACACGGTTTCGATTAACCTGGCGGGTGTTCCTTCTATATCTGTTCCCTGTGGGTTCTCCAATGGATTGCCAATAGGCTTGCAACTCGTTGGTAAGCATTTTGAAGAGGACGAGATATTGAAAGCAGCTTTTGTTTACGAACAAACCTTTCTTTAGAAAAGAAAGCTTTACCAACGAAACGAAAAGCATCACGGAAAAATAATAACAGAGGATAATCTTTCATGTGGAAATCTCTTGCATCAGCAAAAAGTATTTTTATAACGAGGCTTTTATATATAGCCGGGCTAAATATTAATTAAAATGGAAAAAGAATTTAGAAAAAGAATAATTGTTGACCCACGGATTATGGTGGGTAAACCTATAATAAAAGGAACAAGAATTCCCGTAGATGCAATTATAACAAGGATAGCAGAGGGAATGAGTATAAAAGAAATACTTGATGACTATCCAAATCTCACCAGTGACGATGTGAAGGCTGCTTTGGAATACACCGTTGACATAATTAGGGGAGAGGACGTAATGCCCCTGATTATTACTAAAGATGAAAAACATGCGTTTTCTAGTCGATGAGTGTACGGGTAAAAGATTTGCGAATCTTATGGAAGAAGAAGGTTATGATGTCTTATTTGTAGGAGATGTAATGCTTTCTGCCTCAGATGAGGAAATTATGAGAAGATCTGAAGAGGATGATAGAATTCTTATTACAGACGACAAGGATTTTGGAGAATTGGTTTTTAGGTTAAGAAGACCAACAAAAGGAGTTATACTTCTTAGAAGTGGCATTAATCCTGAAAAAAGACTTGAAGCACTGATTAAATTGCTGAATAATCATGAGATAAAGGAGAAGTTCATAGTTCTTAAAGAGAATTCAGTAAGGATTAGAAAAATAAGACCATAGTTCAACTGGAAATAAACCGAGAGATGAAAGCATTGGCATTGTTATCCGGCGGCTTGGATTCGATATTGGCAATCAAGCTCGTCTTAGACCAAGGTATAGAAGTTGTGGCAGTGAATTTTGTTCTGCCTTTTGTGGCGGAAAAAAAGGATTATGCGGGTGAGGTGGCAAAGAGGTTTGGGATACCGCTTGTAAGGGTTGAAACGGGTGAAGAATATCTCGAAATAGTAAGAAACCCAGAGTATGGCTATGGCTCTGGAATGAACCCCTGCATAGATTGTCGGATATATATGCTGCGAGAAGCGAAGAGGATTGCGAAAGAAGTCGGTGCCGATTTCATCTTCACTGGCGATGTTCTCGGTGAACGACCAATGAGTCAGCACAGGAAAGCATTAGAGTTCGAGGAAAAGGAATCGGGATTAGAAAGAATGATTCTGAGACCGCTATCTGCAAAACTATTGCCGGAGACGATTCCAGAGCGTGAAGGTTGGATAGACAGGAGCAAGCTATTAGATATAAAGGGTAGAAGCAGAAAGCCGCAGATTGCGCTTGCAGAAGAGTTTGGTTTGCAGAATGAGTATCCTTCGCCCGCGGGCGGTTGTCTCTTGACCTATAAGGAATTTGCATCTAAAGTCAAGGATTTGTTCGAGCATAAGGAAAAAGTAACGAATAGAGATGTCTCGTTACTGAAAATAGGCAGGCATTTCCGGTTCGGTTCGTCCAAAATAATAGTGGGTAGAAATGAAGAGGAGAATAAGCTTTTACTGGATTTGAAGAACCCAGATGATTATGTTTTTGAAGTTCCGGGTTGTGGAAGTCCGATAACGATTTTGGAGGGCTCTAAGAGCAGAGAAGCGATTGAACTTGCGGCAAAGTTGACTGCGCGGTATTCCGATGCGAATGTCGAAGAGAAAGAGGTATTGGTAGAATGTAGAGATGAAAAAATGAAAAAGACAATTGTTGCTTCGCCTCTGGCTGAAAGCGAGATTGCCCGGTTGAGAATATAAAAGTCAATATAGCTTGAAAAAAGGAATGTTACTTCCCTCTCTTCCTCTTACTCGTAGCCAATCTCTTTATCAACCCTAACCCCTTCTTCTCTATTTCCTTTACTTCAATATATCCCTTCTCCGATGCGTTTTTAACTACCTCTTCCCCTTTTTCCGTGCGAACGAAAACCGTTGACCAGCCCTCTTCCGAGCCTACCGACCCTACGGAAATGTCCGCGAGTTCTGCGGTATAGTCCATGCAAACCGAGCATCCTTCACCCACATATTCCTCTATCTCGTCTAACGGAATGCTATGCTTCTCATCATCATATACCAAAAATTCCTTACCCTTTATGTCGAACTTCCTCACTCTTTCTAACTCGACATAATTATTCGCGATGTAATCCAGCAAATCCAACTTGAAATTCTCCATACAGAACAGGCCTATCAACAATTTTACCTTCTCTATGCCCACTTCATACGGCTGCTCAACCGTCTGGACTTTTCTTAAACCCTGTATTTGACATGGCAGCCCCACAAATCCTATGGCACTGCATCTTTCGTCCACCGCTTCTTTTACTCCTACTACACCCGGATAAATCGAGTACTTAGTACCAGCACCTTCCTTCAAATCCTCGTAGCTCTTTGCAACCAGCGTCATCGGTTTCCACTGGCTATCTGAGGTCGTAATCACCGCACAATCTATTATTCCCTCTTCAAGTGCGTAAGCAAGCAGAGCAGTAACCGCACCACCATCCTGCCCTATTATATCCCCTTTCTTCGACCGAACCGCATAACAACTTCGATAAACACCAAGAACGTCTCCTTCTGCTCCTTTACGCTCCTCTCCAAATATTCTCCTCTCTATTTCCGACAGGGGTAAAGAAATCCTTGGACAGAAGGTATAGCACAGCCCACATATCGTATCATATTCCTCAACGAACTCGGGTTCATATTCACCATTCACGCCCTCCGTATTCTTCGGTTTTATCTTATCGCAAAACGCAATGCACGTGCCGCAGAAACTGCAAATTCTTTTCGCTATCACATCGCGCTTCAAATCCAAAAAACCACGTTCTAAAAAAATCGGTAACCGCACGTATTTTCGCTCTTCCATTTCCAACCCGGCTGCACCTGCTACTCCTACCATTTTACTTCACTCCCGCTTTCTCCTTCAGTTTCAAATACTCTTCCTCCACTCGCGCCTGTATTCTCTCTATAACGTCCTCGGTAAGATGCCTGAACCTCCCCTGCTTTTTCATATATTCCCTAACGGGTTTCAACTCAGGGAAATCAAAACTCAATCGGTATTCGCCGTTAATCACTTCATAAAGAGGAAATATACCGGTCTCAACTGCTAAACGACCTAATTCAATTGATAAATTCGGGGGACACCGCCAGCCCGTAGGACAGACGGATAATATATGAACATAAGCAGGTCCTTCGATTTCTATCCCTTTCTTCACTTTATCCATCAAATCAAAAGGATACGAGGGGCAAGCCGTTGCCACGTAAGGTATATTATGCGCAACTGCGATTTCTGGCATATTCTTCTTCCACGTCATCTGTCCTATGCTTTTCTTTCCCACAGGCGCAGTGGTCGTCCATGCACCGTAGGGAGTGGAAGAAGACCTTTGTATTCCAGTATTCATATAAGCTTCGTTATCGAAACAACAATAAAGGAAATTATGCCCGCGTTCCATCGCACCAGACAATGCCTGTATTCCTATATCAGAAGTGCCACCGTCACCGGCAAACCCAACAAACTTTACCGCCGTCGCCGGAATTTTACCTTTCCTCACCCTCGCTTTATATGCCGCTTCTATACCTGACACTACTGCTCCGACATTTTCAAACAGCGTATGAATCCATGCGACTCGCCACGAAGTTTGCGGTAACAGCGAAGAGAAAATCTCTATACACCCCGTAGCGTTAACGATTATAACGTCCTTTCCTAATGCTTTACACACATGCCGAACTGCAAGAGCCTCTCCGCAGCCTACACAGGCACGATGCCCGGAAGCAAAGTTCTCTTCTGTTGTAACCAACCTCGGCACAAACAATTCCTCGTCTTCTTTATCCATCTCTATCCTTTCTCCCTACTTCCTCATTCCCTTATACCTATCATCTCGGTTTCTATTTCCTCTCCACGCTCTATCGCTTTCACTTTTTCCAGAGCCCGATTTACCATGTACTTAAAGCCCTTTACCGGTATGTCCCTGCCTCCAAGTCCCCCGATGAATCCCACGATGTTAGGTTTTTTCCTCTTATCATACAACGCCGATTTCACCTCTGAGCATACAGGACCACCCATTCCAGAGGATATAGCGCGGTCTAACACCACAAGAAGTTCAACATCCTTTACCGCATCTCGAAACTCCTTGAACGGAAAAGGTCGCCACAACCGCAAGCTTATGAGACCCGCATCTTTTCCTTCTTCTCTCAGCTCTTCTACGGCAAGCATCGCAGTCTCACCACTGCTTCCCATTGTCAACAGCGCAATTCTCGCATCTTCCATTCTGTATTTCTCAACCGGCGAGTAATGTCGTCCGAAAACGTCTCCAAACTCTTTCCACGTTTCCTGTATTTTAGACTTCGTGTTTTCAAAAGCTACCTCCTGCGCCTTCTTCGTCTCTGAATATATAAACGGCGGACCATAGCAACCCATGCTCACGGGTCTCTCGGGGTCCAGGACGAAAGGATGCTCGTATTCCGGAATAAACCCTGTTACTTCTTTGTCATCCGGCATAACCATGTCCTCTATTACGTGCGAGAGATAAAATCCATCAAGATGAACCATCGCAGGAAACAGAACTTCTTTATCTTCGGCTACCCTGTATGCGCATACAGTGAGGTCGAATGCCTGCTGATTGTTCTCCGCAAACATCTGTATCCAGCCTATGTCCCGAATTGCCATCGCGTCTGAGTGGTCGCACCATACCGAAAGAGGCGCGGATAAAGCTCGGTTCGCTACTACCGCAACCACCGGCAATCTCATTGAAGAGGGTATATACAGGACTTCATGCATTAGTTCCAAGCCCTGACCCGCAGAGCAAGTAAAAACCCTTGCGCCCGCTGCCGATGCACCCACGCATGCGCTCATTGCGGAATGCTCTGATTCCACACAGATGAACTCTGCATCCAACTCGCCATCGGCAACCATCTCCGCTAATCTTTCCACGATATGCGTCTGTGGTGTGATTGGATACGCTGAGATGACGTCGGCGTTTACCATCCGAACCGCTTCAGCAACTGCAAAAGAACCTTCCAAGCCCACTATTTTTCCTTTTGTCATTCTCTATCAAACAATTCCTATTTTGTTTAAAATTTATACAAATGCTTTTTTCCTTTTCCTTCCTATTCCTCCACCTCTTCAACCATCTTTATTACATCTCTTGGACACTCATGCGCACAGATTCCACATCCCTTACAATAATACAAATCGCTCTCGAAATAGCCTTCTTCATCCTCATGAATGCATGCCTCGGGACAGTAAATATAGCATATTCCGCATTTTATGCATTTCTCATTCTCACGAACTGGTCTTTCAGACCGCCAATCACCTGTTTTATACGCCGACGCACTTCCAGGCTCGGTAACTACAGCACCAATCTCTAAATCTTTCCACCCTAATTTTTCGCCGCTCATTTTTTTCACCGCTATTTTTCAATTTACACTTCCCTTAGCTCACCACCGTCTCATCATACGCTTTTCTCATCGCTTCGATGTTCTTCGTGGCAACTTTTCCAAAACGTTCTTCCATCGGTTCCTCCATGGACTCCAACTTAACTATTCCCGTTGCCTTTATCAGCGCTCCTATCATTGCTGTATTGACAATGGGCAAGCCTAAAACCTTATTTGCAATACGCACTGCATCTACGGTTGCTAATTTACTCACGACGTCAAGCTTCGATTTCATCTCGTCATGCGCTCTCTTTGTATTGACCACGGCTGTTCCGTCTTTTTTAAGCCTCAAAACGACGTCGCCAACGTGAAGCAACCCCGGGTCAAGCACGACTAACACGTCAGGTTCTGCAATCTCCACCCTTACTTTTATTCGCTCTGTTTCGTTTACCCTTAAAAACGCAAGAACTGGTGCTCCTCTACGCTCAGGACCAAAAGAAGGCATTGATTGCGCATGTTTACCTTCTGAGATAGCAGCATGTGCGACCAACTCCGCTAACGTAACTCCTCCTTGTCCGCCTCGCCCATATATGCATATTCCTATCATTTCTACCTTTCTCCGGAAAAGAAAGCTTGACCAAAGAAACTTTATTCTACTCTTATTGCAGGTATCTCGTCTTTATAAATTTTTCTATTTGTGTCTATGAAAATTGTGCAGTTTTCCTCCTGCTGCATTGTGGCTGTTTAGAATTCACAAAAACATATCCACACGCCGAACCCATCCAATAAATCGTAATGAAATTTAAAACCATCCTCCTCTATTAAGAGAATGATAAAAATGAACGGGGAAGTAGAAAAGTTAAAGAATATCCTCAAATAAAAAATCCACTAAACAGTCTGGAAGTTTTAAAGATAAGAGATAGGTAATATAATGAAGGATGAGGAACAATGAGCATGAGCGAGGTATATTTCATAGATGTAAAGGCAATAGAAAAGGTCGAAACACTGCTGGAAAAGGTTGGTGTTGGTAATTTGACCGGGACTGTTGCTCTGAAGATGCACATGGGTGAGCGCAACAACAAGACTTTTATTAAACCGCTTTACGCGCAGAAAATAGTGGAAGCGGTGAAGAAGCACGGTGGCGACCCTTTTGTTACCGATACTACGACCATGTATAAGGAAGAAAGATATACTGCAATGGATTATTACAGAACTGCTTACGCTCATGGATTTCTACCTTCCTATTTAGGCTGTCCCGTGATTATAGCAGATGGTCTGAAAGACGAAGGTGTGCCGGTGAACGAGAAAGTGGAAATAGCGAAGAGCATATACGATAGTGATTCGATGCTTGTCGTTTCGCATGCCACCGGTCATGTGCCGTCTTCTTTCGCTGGTGCGATAAAAAACGTTGCTATGGGCTGTGTGCCTAAAAAAACAAAGATATATCAGCACGAAGTGACGAGACCGGTGCGGAATCCCGATTTATGCACTGACTGTGATAAATGTAGAGAGGTGTGTAAACAGGATGCGATAACCGAAGACCACGAGTTAATCCTTGAAAGCTGCATAGGCTGTGGCGCCTGTATGGGTGAATGCGAGAGTGGTGCTTTAAAATTGCCTGATGATGCGTCCGAGAACTTGCAAAATAGACTTGCAGAGGTCGCTCATGCAGTCCTTAGAAATCTTCCGTATTCCAATTTCGTCTTTGTTAATTTCCTGATTGATATTACGCCGTTTTGCGATTGCGCTGAATCCGATCCTGAGTATATAAGCCCGGACATAGGCGTTTTAGCCTCTAAAGATATTGTCGCAGTGGACATGGCTACCATAGACATGATAGGAAAGCACTTGTTCAAAGGCGACCCTGCTGTTCAGGTGCGAGAAGCGCATAGATTGGGGCTGGGCGAGCTGGAATACGAGATTGCCAGGGTTTGATGATGGCGAAGTCCAAAAGTTGCAAAACTGCTACAAGGTTTCGATAGTGAGTGGAATCCTCTTTATTTATCTTTTTATTTTACATCCTTTCTATTTATAGTAAAGCAAAGGTAAACAGATGTAAATAAAATGACAATAGAAGTAGATGTAACGATAAAACTGAAGCATGGAGTTACAGACCCTGAGGGTGAGAACACGAAAAAAGCGTTGAGCCTGCTTGGTTTTAAAAATGTACGTAGCGTAAAAACAATGAAAACATTCAGGATAGAGATAGAGCCAGAAAAAGAAAGTGGTGATGAGGAAAAGGTGAAGCACGAGGTAGAAGAAATGTGTAGAAAACTTCTTGCCAATCCTGTAATACATGATTATGAAATAAACGTGGTGAAATGGTAGAGATAGACCCGTGGGGTGTTGCGGATATAGAAGATTATACGAGGCTATTTGAGGAGTTTGGCATTTCTCCGTTTAAGGAACTACTGGACAGGATAGAGAAGCCGCATCCGTACATGCGAAGAGGCATAATCGTTGGACATCGAGGTTATGAAGAAGTGCTGAGGGCAATGCGTGAGCAGAATAAATTCGCGGTGATGAGCGGGTTCATGCCTTCCGGGAGAATTCATCTTGGCGGTAAGATGGTGATGGACGAGATTATATGGCATCAGCGCATGGGAGGCGATGCTTTTGCCTGCATAGCGGATATGGAGTCGCATTCTGTCAGAGGTGTCTCATGGAAGGAATGCCGGGAAATAGGTCTCAATGAGTACATATTGAGTCTTGTAGCGTTGGGTTTTGACCCGGAAAAAGGGCATATATACTTTCAATCAGAAAATAAAAAGTTGCGTGACCTCGCTTTCGAGCTTGGAACTGAAGCTAACTTTAGCGAAATAAGTGCGATATATGGATTCTCCGGCGATGTGAGCATATCACACATGACAAGCGTATTGGTGCAGAACGCTGATATACTACAGCCACAGATTCTCGAATATGGTGGACCCAAACCCGTTGTCATTCCGGTTGGCGTTGACCAGGACCCGCATATAAGACTGACGAGGGACATAGCTTCGAGAATGAGGATGTTCCGCGTAGAGCAGAGGTTGGATAATAACCAGAAGCCGTATATAAGCATACGGGAGAAGCAAGCGGGTAAGGAAGCGTTGGATGAGGTAGCAAGGAGAATAGAGAGCCCGAAAAAAGTATATGAGATGCACATAGACGTGTTCGGTATCGAAGAAAGCGAGATTGATAGAACTATGCGAGAGATAGAGGAAATAGTGAGGGCTGTGGAGATGGAATACGGCGGATATGGCTTCTTTTTACCCGCTGCCACTTACCACAGGTTCGTGCAGGGACTAACAGGTGGGAAGATGTCTTCAAGCGTCCCGGAAAGCTATATTGCGCTAACTGAACCACCGGAAGAAGCAGCGAGGAAAGTGAAACAGGCGAAGACCGGTGGAAGAGTGACAGTCGAGGAGCAGAAGAGCTTGGGTGGTTTACCAGGAGAGTGCACGGTTTATGAGCTTCTGATGTCTCATTTGATAGATGAGGACGCGCACGTAAAAGAAATCTTTGAGGAATGCAAAACCGGGAAGAGGACTTGTAAATCATGTAAGTCGGAGGCTGCAGAGCTTATGTTTTCTTTTATTAAACGGCATCAAGAAGAGAGAGAAATGGCGAAGGAAGTTTTGAAGAAGCATGAACTCTATAAGCAATGGTTCCGCTGAGTACTCAAATTTTAATAAAATCAGGTTTGTAATCACTCTTCTTCCATCCCTTGGTATCGTCATTTCGTGGCTCTATTATAACAATTTTTTGCATTTCGTCCTTTTTCACGTATGCTATGTTAAATGCGTGATAGCCAAGCGGAGTATCTCCCCATGCCTCACCATAGGCTATGTTGATGCCCAACAGTGCTCCCAACCTCTTCATCCTGCAAAACGATTCAAGTGAGAAGTTATCGCAATCCCATATATCATCTATCCACCTCATTCTATCGAGTGAGTCGGTGTTTAGCCATGTTAATAACTCTTCCCACTCTACATAGTGGTAGTTGACATCTGCTACTTTCAACTGGGAGGTAGGATATGCTTCCTGCAAGCATCTCGCCAATTCACCCCATGTTATCGAATATGTGCGGCGGAAACGAAAAGTTGGCTCAACTTCACATCTCAATTTTGAGCATAACCACTTTTTCAATCCAGACATTGATTTGATGTAGTTACTATCCCCTTCGCCTAATTAAATATGCTACTGCCAATAATCCAGCAATTGCGAACACTGCTTCGAATCCTGGTGGTGTCGGCGTTGGACTTGGTGTTGGCGTTACTTCAACGCCCGGAATCTTTTCAAACTCCGGATATTCATCCATTGTTTGCCCACCAACTCCTTTGTAATTGTCACCCACACTCCAGTGTTCATCGTTTATAAGTGGTTTCCACTCGAATTCGGCTCCTTCCGGTATATCCGAGGTCTCGTACACCCATATATTCCCTTCAGTCCACGTACAGGCTTTTCCAGGTGCTGACCAATTATTAAGTTGCGGAATACTGCCACGAATGGTGATGCTATTGCCCCAACCCACATCGTAGTGAACCCTGAAGGTAGTGGTGACGGGTCCAACACCACTTACTGAGAAATACCTGCTGGCTTCGTTGAATTTGAACGTATATTCTCCCGTCGTCGGAATATTAAGCACGATATTAGGGGCGTTGGGAAGAGCATAACCTGATTGCGGCACCTCAGTCCCTTCATCTCCATGACCCCAGTTCTCATTTCCAGTCCAATTCCCGGTGTCAAACTTATATTCTATTGTTCCAGTGGAAAGATTCTTTGTAATTTCCCACAAACCTTCTGGATTTTTGAACATTTGGTCTGATAAACTCCAGTTGTTGAATGTGCCACGTAGATACATCACGCCCTCCCGTTCAAATACATAAACGGCAACAGAATGCGGACTTACTCCAAAACTTAAAGTGTTATCAGTGACTGTTATTGCCCATCCACTAATTGCATCGGTCCAGTTACCATTCTCCACGTTGCTGAAGCGGTAGTCGCTCCAACTGTCAGCCTTATTCAATGCTACACAGGTCATGTTATCGCCATACGCTCTTTTGAACGCAAACGCATTGCTCGTATCGCTCACCCCTACATTCGACCTATCCATCGAACCCTTTTGCAAGGCAACATTTTCCTTCCGAGCATTATTTAACTTAACAATTTGTTGATATACTGGCGAATTGGGAGCGTTTGCGATATTTTCAGTGCCATAATAAGCCCTACCACCATCATATTCTCCCTTGCCGGCATTGAATGCTATTTCTGTTCCATAATACACACATGGAATCCCCCTGATTGTGAATATCCAGTTTAATGCATCAATTAATTGCTCTTCAGTTCCTTCAAATCTACGTACATCATGATTATCTATAAAATTAACAAGATAGTCTGCATCTGAGTAACGCCAATCGTTGTCTAATAAGCCATGCATATCAGCGTAGTTTCCACCTCTAAATACGCTTTTAATTCTATCGTGTCCAACGAAATCAAGAACACTCATTCCATCATAGGTGTAAGAAGAAACAGTTCCGTAATCAAAGCTGAATGCTTCACCGAACATAAAGAAATCTGTGTCCATTGCAGCGGTAAAATCCTTCCAATAATCATGTGGACACCACATGATTGTATCAATCCGGAAGGCATCCACACCCTTGTCCTGCCAACCCTTGTAAATAGTCTTAAGCCAAATCCGAACATTTTCATTTTCAGTATTAAAATCAGCTAACTGGGCTAAGTCATGGTATGGGTCACCACCGGGTCCGTTGTGATGGAACCAATATGGGTCATCCATCTCGGCATAGGGGTCTGTTGGATGGTTGCCATGATCATGAATCTTGGTTCCATTTTCCCAAACCTCACCAAATCCCTCTAATTCTGGATTCATAGTATAAGCAGGACTTGCATGGTTGCATACGATATCTAAAACCAGCTTCATACCTTTTGCATGAACAGTATTTACTAAATCATCAAATGTCGCGTTTGAAGATTCCCAGTGTTCATCGCATTTAGTGAAATCCATACCCCAATAACCGTGATAAGAAGCTTTATTTTTATCTATCCCCTCGCCATTAAATCGGTAATTTGGATTATCTACCACTGGTGTTATCCAGATAGCTGTGAAACCCATCCCCTCGATATAATCAAGATTGTCAATTATACCTTGAAAATCACCTCCATTATAGCCTATGTTTCCTCCGAAATCATCACGCCAGGAATAATCATTGCTTGAATTTTCGTTTACAAACCTGTCGGTCATCAAAAAGTAGATGGTCTCTTCGCGGAAATCGTCGCCCGTTGAGTTAGTTGAAAAGTTTGTGGAAGCTTGCTGTGTCGCACTTATATTCGCTGAGAGTAATGTCAGGGAAATCAGCACCAAAGCAACCAGCACCGTTTTCTTTATATTTTTCATCGAACTCATTTCAAAACCCCCCCCATAGAATCGTCATGCACTGATTAAGAGGTTTAAAAGATGTTCATAAAAAACCGAGACAACTGGTTAGAACCAGAAGTTAGAACCTGAGGTAAGACTTTTCCTCTCGCAGTCTCAATGTTCAGTCAGGCATGTCAAAGCTGACAAGTTTGGATAACCCTCTAAGAAATCCTTCAAGCCCTCTGCAATCTTTCTTCAGCAACATGTGTAAATATGGCAAAAACACCATCAAGCATTCAAGACACTATACCAGAAGCTCCTTCGCCTTCCTGACCGCGTCAACGGCATCTTTGCCGTATGCGTCTGCACCGATTTCGTTAGCGTATTCCGCACTGACTGCGCCGCCGCCAACCATTATCTTTACCTCCTGATTTCCAGCCCTGAAATATTCGATAACTTCTGCCATGTATTCCCTCGTCGTCGTCAATAATGCGGACATTGCGAGAATATCAGCACCGGCTTCCCGGACGGCATCCGCATAGTTCTCCTTTCCAACGTCTGTTCCAAGGTCAATGACCTCGAAGCCCTCTGATGATAGCATTATATTTACTATCTCTTTTCCTATGTCGTGCACGTCTCCTTTGACCGTGCCGATAACGACTTTTCCTATCCTGTCGTTTACCTCTACCTCTTCTTGCAACAGCGGCTTAAGAATCTGTAATGCCTTTTTCGCATTCCATCCTGAAACCATCAGTTCAGCGTCAAAATATAGCTCTTTGTATCCTTCCCCGATTTCCCTTAGTCCCTTTGTCATCTCGTCAATGATTTCATACGCGACCATTCCACTGTTCAGCCTCTCTTCGCAAAATGCTTCTATTTTCTTTTTTCTTACGTCAAGCAATGCGTCAATTATTGTGTATTCCATGGAATAAGATAATGTGACTGAAGCTTTAAAATAGGGTGCATCATTTGAGCCCGAGCTGCTTTCTGATTAGTTCGCAAAGGCTGTCCTTGATTTCGGAGTGCCGAGGTACTGGGGCTTTCTTCCCGTTTTTAGGATTTACGTATATGTCATGCTTTTTGCCATGGCGGTTCAAATAGCATCCTGCATCTACTAATTCCCTGATAAGATCACGCCGTTTCACACTTCTATACCTATTTCTTTAGTCTGCGCCATAGTCCGATGTAAAATCTCCGCCTCCACCATTAAGCGGTATGCGTCACTGATATTTTCTTCTAACTCTTCCAGGGATTCACCCTGGCTAAATACACCAGGAACTTCTTTCAGTCTCCCAACATACCAATCGTCGTCTATCCAATATTCCAATGTAAAATGCCTCAACATGGTCTGCTTCACTCTCTTATTTCTTTTTACTTTCAGGATACATATATTTATAGTTTATACTGATCCCTATTCCAAAGCATCCGTTTGATGGGCGCAAGGCTTTAGTAGCACCCTCTTTTTTATTATCCCACCCGCTTTACTAAAGTAATGAGAAACCATGAGCATCATATTCAATGATTACGAAAAAGAAGCCGAACTCGTTAAGGGAAGGAATATACTTTCATACCTGCAGGAGTTGGAAATAGAGATAAACGCATCGTGCGGCGGCGAGGGAAAGTGCGGGCAGTGCTTGGTCGAAGTTAATAGCGCCCTCAAAGCACTCACGGAGAAGACAGAAGCGGAAAACAAATTTATACATGATGATACACATAGACTTGCCTGCCAGGCGATAATTTTAAAAACCGACGAGCACGTTTACGTCCGAGTGCCAAGAAGAGGCTACTACATTTTAGAATCCGGCGAATATAAGGAAATTCCCGTTGAACCGTTCGTGCACCGGGAGGGCGAGCGAGTCTTTTGCGAGTCATTAGATATGGGCGAATATACAGGAGGATTATACGGCATCGCTCTTGACATAGGGACAACAACGCTTGTTATATATTTAATTGACCTTGAGACCGGCGAAGTGCTTTCTGTCGTTTCACGAGAAAATCCGCAGATTAAATACGGGAATAACGTAATTTCGCGGATAGAATATGCGAGAAGAGGGCGAGATATACTCGAAAGAGCAATCAGAACCGCCACGAAGGAAATGATTACGGCACTGGCAGACCCGGGCAAAGTCTATGAGGTAGTGGTCGTCGGCAATCCGGTAATGAGAGACTTGTTCTTTGGTTATTCCGTCGAGTCGCTTGGCAAAAGCCCTTACGAACCGCTGAGTGAAGATGCGGTAAGTATAAAGTCAAAAGAACTCGGGATTAATGCAAATCCAGAAGCACGTGTTTACGGGCTTCCCCTGATAGGTGGTTTCGTCGGTGCGGACGCTTTAGCTGTCGTGCTGGCTACGGAAATATACAAAAGCGAGAAAATATGCATGGCGATAGACATCGGGACCAACACGGAACTCATACTGGGAAACAAAGACAGGTTGATTGCAACGTCATGTGCAGCGGGTCCCGCGTTTGAGGGCGCCAGCATAACGTGCGGAATCGGTGGCGTAAGCGGTGCGATAAATGAAATGAGAATAGAGAACGGAGCAGTCATGTATAAAACGATTGACGATGCTGACCGCCGACCGGTTGGAGTTTGCGGTTCCGGTTTGATAGACGTTCTTGCAGAGCTGCTGGACAAAAAAATAATCAACGGTAGAGGCAAGTTCTATGGCGCTGAAAAAGAATTTAGAATAGCCGAAGGAATTAGCATATCAGAGAAGGATATTGACCAGCTAAATCTTGCGAAGTCCGCGGTATCAGTCGGCATAAATGTCCTGATGGAAAGATACGGGATTGTGTTTGAGGAGATAGACCGCCTCTTTCTGGCTGGCGCTTTCGGAAACTTTATAAACATTGAGAATGCGATACGCATAGGACTTCTTCCCTCAATTGAACGTGAAAGAGTGATAAAAGTAGGAAATGCGGCGATAGAAGGTGCAAGGCAGGCGTTAATATCAAAGACAAAAAGAGAAGATGCTAAAGCTGCTGCAAAGCGAATAGAGCATGTTAAGCTTGAAAACGAAGATAACTTTATGGAAAAATTCGTTGGCGAACTTTACTTCCAGAAATATCTTTAAGTAAAAACCATCAAATTACAACCCCCTCTTTTATCGCATGACGAACAATACTTATCTCCTTTCGCTTCTCTTCAAATTCCTCTGGCGTATAGCATAAAAAATCTACCGGATAATCCATCGTCCATTCCAAATAGAGTTCAAAAGGTCTTTTGAGAGGACTTTTATCCTTAAACTCATCACCAACTACGATTAAATCAACATCGCTATTCTCATCAGCCACTCCGCTCACCTGAGAACCAAATAATATCATCTCTTTTATGTCATATTTTTCACACATCTTCTCTTTAAACCCTTTTAATGCTTTTATAAGTTTAGATTCTTCTTCACCCATTCCAATACCTCCTTTGCACTCCTTAAAATCTCTTCCACATCTCCACGAGCATACTCTTTACCTACATCTGGATAGCGAGTGGTGGAATATGCAGGAGTAATCTTCGCACATAATTCGACAATTTTAGTCGGCGCTTGAATTCTCTTTGCAATTCTAACTAAGTCGTGCACCTTCCACAGTTCGTTAAACTTTGAGATGTATAAAGATTTTAATGCCTTTTCCGCTGCTTGCTGTGAATAAAAAGCAGCGGCATCCAGCATATTTCCTTTAAGATTGTATTCTGCAACTTCTATGTCGTGTTCGGCTTGTTCCAACCAATTCTTAACTTCTTTTTTCATAGCACACTGACAAGAGAATCATACCCACCAAACACAAAATTGCTTTCGTTCATCTTAGTATGCAATTTTACAAGAGCATCAAATTCGCTTTCTTTTCCGCTCATTTTACCACCAACCTTCTGTCTTCTTATTTACATTAACCTACAAGGTCTGTGCTTATATAAAGGTTGTGATATGGTTATGAAAATTTTGATTTTCCATTCAACAACGCCTCCTTTATTGCCTCTATGAGCAATCTACCTGCCTGCTGCATTACTGGTCTTTCCGGACCCATGTAAGCCACGCACTCGCTATCGTGCATCTGCCCGACCTGTTCCTCAAATGATTTCATATCGTTGTATGACTTCCCCACAAGCTTCGCCGCTACTTTTGAAGCGGAACCGCAGGGTGTATCGCGGATAACCTTTACGGCTTCGATAAACTTGTTTTTCGCATTCACTCGCAGTTCTAATTTGGGCTTACCGAAGAATTTGGCAAAAGAATTGACCTCCTCATTATCGCTCCTATCCAGCGAGCAAAGAGGTTCTGGAAATTCTACGTGTATCCCCTTCTTTTTGAGCTCCTCTTCAATCGAATATTTACCCTCGGGTATCAAGTTCGGGTCCTCAATAGGCCAGAGTACCGCTTTTGCTCCTGTCCTCTCGGCTATGAAGGGTACGAGGTCGCCTGCCTTTGGGAGTATTCCAAGCACTAATAGAAGCTCGCACTCGGGTAGTGGTATGCCTTCCGGCATGTCATTCTCCGGCTCGTCAAGCGACACGGACGTGACTTTAAGGTCGTAGAGGCTCACAATCCGGTCTGCAAGTCCGCTCGTAGCCAGATGACCTATTACCAGTTCCCCAAACGACCCGTGATACAGTATGTAGATTCTATCCATAGTCGAATATATATGCTATGGAAATAATATTTGTCCTGTATTATAAAGAAAAAAACAAATACTCATACAGTATTGTTTGCTCTTTCACATCCTTACTTCATTGCAGTCTTATTCTTATTCGTTTTCGCTCGTTTTTGAAGCTCTGATGTATCTTTGAGCTGCGTATATCCCGGCTGCGTATATTCCAAAAGAGAATATGCCAATGGAAAAAACCCCGATTGAGAATATACCGATTGAGAAGATGCCCGCAGCAAAAAACCCGGCTGCAAAGATGCCGGCTGAAAATACGCCAATGGAAAAGTCCCCAGCGGCAAGATACCCACCTGCGAATTGTCCAGAGTCGGCGAGTGGGAATCCCGCTATCGTTTCGACACCAGCCAAACTTAACACCGCGGCTAAGATTAGTAGCCCGACAGCAACTACACCAGCTAAAATTTCCCATTTCATTTTTTATCACCTCCTATTCTTTATCGTGCTCTCTTATCAGCACTGTTAAATTCTATTTCAACTCCCTATAAAAGACTTTGAGTAGAAAGAACGCATGTTAGAGGTATATATAAAAGACAGATATTGAAAACAACTCCTGAGCACTTTCAAATAATCTATTCGTATACCGGCTCCAGCCACCTCATATATTTCTCCTCTTTCGCATTCACCACGTCAAAGAACTTCCTCTGTATATCGCCTGTTACTTCACCTTTCTTACCTTCTCCTATCGTTACATTATCTATCTCCCGTATTGGCGACACCTCTGCGGCTGTCCCCGTGAAAAAGAGTTCATCGGCACTCAATAGTTCTTCCTTCGTTATGGGCTTCTCTACCACCTCGTAACCAATAGCCTGTGCAAGCTCGATTACTGAAGCCCTGGTGACGCCGGGTAAAATAGAAGATTCTGCTCCCGGTGTGTATAAAATTGCGTTTTTCACTGCGAATATATTCTCGCCCGGACCTTCTGCTACGTATCCACTGTTGTCGAGCATTATCGCCTCGTCAAATCCTCTTTCCTTTGCGTCCTGCACTGCTAACATCGAATTCAAATAATGCCCCGTAGCTTTTGCCGTAACAGCCAATGTGTTTGGGTCTATCCTCCGCCAGGGGGATAAAGTGCATCTTATACCGCTCTCTAACGCCTCCGCGCCAAGATAAGTACCCCACCGCCATACTGCAATTGCACAATCCACAGGGCAGCCTGCCGGGTTCACACCTAAATGATGATAGCCATAGAAAGCGATTGGTCTTATATAGCACGCATCAAGTCCGTTTATACGAATCGTTTCTTTCGCTGCTTCTTTCACTTCTTCCTTCGAGTACGGTATTTCCATTTTATACAACTTCGCAGACCGATACATCCTATCCACGTGTTCCTTCAACCTGAAGATAAACGAGCCTTTCTCCGTTGCATAGCACCGTATCCCCTCGAAAACGCCAGACCCGTAATGCAAACCATGCGAGAGAACGTGCACTTTCGCTTCCTTCCAATCCACAAACTCACCGTTATACCATATTTTCCCTTCTTCCGGGAGTCCACCCACCATTGTTATCACCTCTCTATTATAAACAAAGTCTAATTATTACCTTACTTAAGTTCATTTCTATTTTATCTTCTCATTCTATACCTTCCCAATTCAACAATGGTTACTGCATTCTCTAACTCTTTTACATCAAGAGAAGATAGGAATTCTCTCAGAGCATTATTTATTTGTTTTGCAGTGAAGTAAAATGGCAATCTCAGAACTATTACTCCAGAATGTGAATTCAATGGATATAAAAGAACATTGGCAAACTCCAAATCCTTAGTAACAAGAATCGCTTTGTGTTCTAATGCATGTTCAATAATCTCTCTATCTATTGCTCTTGCCAGACCAACATCTTTTGCATGGTTTACATGACCAAATTTTTTGAATACTTCCTTAGAAGAATAAGGCATATTTGCATCAAGAAGGAATCTCATGCTTTTATACCCAAAGGTCTAATTTCCTCGCCTCTAACAAAAGAAGCTGTATACTCTATTACAGCAAGTATATCTCCCTTTTCTATTCCATACTCACTCTCAATTTCCTCGTAATTCATACCACCTATTAGAGCCCCCAAAACTTCATCTACCGTTATTCTTGTTCCCTTAATAATTGGTTTTCCATGTCTTATTCTGTCATCAATAACTACCCTTGCTTTAACTTTCTCTTCCATCTTTTCTTCTCACCTTAATATATATAATTTGGTTTTTGTTATTTAAAACATCTCCTGTCATATTCCAACTTGCTGGCTTCTCATCAACATAAAAAATAAAAAATCAAAACTTCACAACTTCCCCTTCATATATTATCGCCGCTATGTCATTACGTGTTGCTCTTCTCACCACGCCTTTTATCGGATTCCTCACGTTTCTCATATTTAGTGTGTCGTTTCTAATCACCACTAAATTCGCCTTTTTACCTTCCTCTATTGAGCCAGCGAATTTTTCCGCATTCAGCACCTTTGCGGAATTAAGCGTGCACATCTTCAGCACTTCTCGTTCTTCGATGTGAAAAATCTTCGAGATGAACTCCATTTCAGAAAATATGTCAGGCGAGTTGAGCATTACGTTATCTGTGCCGGCACCCACGGTTAATCCCGATTCGAGCATCTGACGTAAAGGAGGCAATCCCAATCCGGTCATCAGGTTGGAGCGAATGCAAACGACAGCCGCTATGTTCTTATCATGCATTTTCTCGAACTCCTGCTGCGATGCTTTTGTAAGGTGCACGATAAAATCCGGCTCAAGTTCTATCGCACCTGCTATGTCTTCCGCATTTCTTTCACCTGCATGAAGTGCGAACATTTTTCCCCTCCTTTTCGCCTCTTCCGCTAAAAATTTCAGGTCTTCCTGCGGATGGTCTGCGACACTGCTCATGCCTATTCCATCTACCGATTCAAAAAGCACGTCAATATCTTCAGTTCCAGTTCTATCAGCAGGTCTGCCAAATATACTTACGCTTAAATTCTCTCGCACCTTCGTTTCCGTCAAACTCAAAGCTTCTTTCAACGCTCTCACACCAGAAACACCACCTTCCCGAAAATCTGCAAATATTTGTGTCCCTGTGGCAAAAATGTCCTCTATAGTATCCTTCATCGAGGAAACAAGCACTTCGTAAGAAGTTTCAGCCAATAAATTATGCTTGAAGCCACCCGGACCCACTAATTTCTCCAAGGGCATAAAATCAGGCTCTTTTGCCACTGAATCGCCGACGTGCGTATGTGCATTGACGAACGAGGGAATTATGATGCCCCCCACCGCTGCTTCTATCTTTTCCGCACCAATTTCTTTTATCTTACCTTGCTCAATTACTACATACCCTTCCTTCTCTTCAAATTCATCGCCATATACAATTGTCCCTGAAAGCGTTTGTTCGTTCATTTGCGTATTATGCCTTTAGGGCTTTTCATTCATAAATTTATAAGATGGCACTATTGAAGAGTAGAATACCTGAAATGAAGAAGCGTGATTGGGAAGAGGGATGGATAGAAGTGGAAGGTGAGGTAGGAGAGATAACCTGCTGTCCAAGGTGTGGGTCGAGGATAGAGAGAAAGAAACTTGACGTTGATTTCCTGGACGGGAAAATTACCGTTCATGGTTTTGAGCAGATGCAATGTACTAAATGTGGATTTGTATTCATGAATTCCGAGCAGGCTCAGTTATATGAGGATTTGTATAAACATTTTAGCAGATTCTACGAAGAGTAAAACATGAATTAAGAGAGGTGGAAGAATGGGTGAAGAAAAGCGTGAAATCGAAATAAAGCACATAAAAGACAAAAAATCGAAGAGATTGTTAAAAGAATCAATGGAAGAGAATATCGAGTTATTGAAGGAGCTGGCGAAGTATTAATAAAATGCTTTATAATGGCGATAATATGCGCTGTAGAAATCTGTTTAGACACTGATGTGTCTATAATGTTGATGTCTAACAGTACTCTATGACCACAGGATTTAAAGAAGAAGGATTTTAGCTGTGCTTGGCTGCCGAAGAAGTGGATGTTCCCACAAGCAACGATTCATCTACGTCCACGCTTCCTGTTGCGAGTAATTCTGATTTTAGGTCTGCGTTCAGTTCGGTCATTTATTTCCTCTATGTGACGCAACCCCTAGCTGAAGCCACGAGGTATCATCCACTGAATTCTATGTTGTTTAAACAGTTTCAGAATAGATTTCTTTCTATAGCTTTCAATGTGGATAAGATTATCGTTGAACAAGATAACAATACTTCTCTGTTCCCATACTCGGGATTATCATAGGTTTTGCCCCCATGAAAAACCCTATTTCTTATCTTTTCCACCAAGATGATCAGTTCTATCCATGCATCGCGGCATTTACCTTCCTGATGAGCTTTGCGATATTTCTCTTTATATGGCTTATAGTACGTATTAGTGGTTTTTTCCAGAATTACATCAATGTTTGAGCTGCATTCATTGAGAAGCCCTCTTGCTTTGCTTTCTGTCAATGTTTGAGATAAGACATGCCAAATCTTGTCAGTTTCGTACTGATTCTGCTTTTTCCCATTATTGCTCAAATATCTAGCTCCATAGTAGACATTGAACGCAATCCAACAAAATATCATCTTCTTAAAAAAGTCATTGTCTGTTATATTACAAGCCTCGTTGAGCCAACTCTTGATTCTCTTGATATCGCCACCAGTCAAATCGTCAAGCATTCTATCATCCCCTAAAGAATTCAGACCCATACATAACCCCCATATTTAGCATATGGAGCCTCTACCTACATAAAGTTTACTATCCTAAATCCGTATGCCAAACAGAGTAGCCGCATTCTTTACCAGCAGATTGTCTCCAGTACATAGGGTTCATAAGAAAATCTTCCGAACTCCTCTCCTCCTAATTAACCACAGATTACACAGATTTTCACGAGAAAACTTTTCTTAGAAAAGCTTTACCAACAAACTTCCTTTGCAAAACGCATTGTATGAATCAACATCTTAAAATATTTTTCAATTATTCATCAACAAAACTACAAATATCTGTTAAAAAAATTCAATATATCCCAACCTTTTTTATCCAACACCTTATATCAACATCAATACGCGCAATACAAATACCAAAAATTAACCGAAAGATAAGTCAAAGGTGTAAAAAATATGTTTGAATCTGGCAAGGTAAGAACAGAATTAACTTGGACAGGGAAAAAGAAAAAAAATGGGAGATTACCAAAATTGCCATTTCAAACCGTTGAAATTGTCAACGAGACAAGAAAAAGGGCTTTAGATACTTATACAAGTTCTCCGCCACCCGATGAGCACAATCTGCTAATATGGGGTGATAATAAGTTCGTTATGAACTCCTTATTAAAAGATTTTGAGGGAAAAATAAACCTGATTTACATTGACCCTCCATTTGCCACCGGTGCCGATTTTAAAATGCCTATTAAAATTAATGGTGATAGAATTATAAAAGAGCCTTCTGGAATTGAGATAAAAGCATATAGGGATACCTGGGGGCAGGGTTTGGCTTCATATCTGCAGATGATGTATGACCGCTTGGTTCTGATGAGGCGATTATTAGCCGAGAATGGCTCTATTTATGTGCACATGGATTGGCATGTAGGGCATTATGTTAAGATAATCATGGATGAGATTTTTGGGAAAGAGAATTTCATCAACGAAATAATATACCACTATGACCAAGGAGCTCGGCCTAAAACGGCTTTCGGACACAAGCATGATTCAGTGTATAGATACTCAAAATCACAAGAGAACTGGATATTTAATTATGAAGAAATCCTTGTTCCTTTTGAAAGTGGCATGACTAAATGGCGTTACACAAGAGGCGGACAAAGAGATAAAGAAATGCCAAAAGGGAAGGTTCCCTCTGATGTTTGGGATATAAAGCTAAATGCAATGGCACACGAGCATCTTAGTTTTCCTACACAAAAGCCTGAAGCCCTTCTTGAACGCATCATAAAAGCATCTTCTGACACTGATAAAAATAATCTAATCGCAGATTTCTTCTGTGGCTCTGGAACAACATTAGCAGTTGCAGAAAAACTTGGAAGAAGATGGATTGGCTGTGACCTCTCAAAATATGCGGTTCACGTAACAAAGAAAAGATTGCTCGACTTACCGGGTTGCAAACCATTCAAAATCCGTAATTTGGGAAAGTATCAGAAGCGCAAGCTAATAGAGAACGGAATAAAGGATTACTTTGAGTTCATCCTACAACTCTATGGTGCTTCATCCGTATCTGGTTATGCACACATACACGGCAGAATTGGAGGAAAACTTGTTCACGTTGGCACGCCAGACAGTTTTGTGACGGAAAGGGAAGTTAAAAGAGCTTTAGAAGAATGCCGAAGTGCTAATTCATCATATCTTGATGTGCTGGGCTGGGAATTTGAAATGGGCTTATACGAATTGATTGAGGATATTGGAATGGATTATGGAGTAAATGTAAAATTAAAACAAATACCAATTGACATCTTAGATATGAGAGAAAGAGAGTTTAATGGTGTCAAATTCTTCGATTTGAACTACTTAGACCTGGATTCAAAAGTGAAAGACAGAAAAGTCACGATTGTCATAGACCGATTTGTTCTCGCAAATCCTGAGTATATACCAGATGAAATGAAGTTAAAGGATTTTTCTTCTTACATTGATTATTGGGCTGTGGATTTTGATTATAAAGGTAACGGGGATGCTTTCCATAACGTGAGACAGGAATATAGGACCAGAGAGCACAAAAATCTCAACACAAAAATATCGTATGAGTATGATAAACTTGGAGAATATGACATTTTGGTTAAAGTTGTTGATATTTTAGGAAACGATACGACCAAGAAGCTTCAGGTAAAGGCAGGATAAATGCCTCAAAAAACGCTGAATGGGGAAGAGAAAAGACCAAAGATTGAACTGGCTGAGAATATAAAAAGTGCTGTAAACGAATGGGGAGAAGGGGGATATAAAGGTGCAACGGACACTACCAAAAGATTGTTAGAATACTGGTTCTGTGAAGACCATGTTGTTGATGGAAAACCATTTGAATTCTGGACATGTCAAAAAGAAGCTATGGAGGCTTTAATATATGTTTATGAGGTTAGCAAATTGCATAGACTTTCTGATTTAAAGAGGAGTTTTACTGTTGCTCTCCCAAATATAGAAGACTTATGGTCAAAATATTGCTTTAAAATGGCTACTGGTTCCGGGAAAACATTTGTAATGGAGCTTGCAATGGTATGGCAATATTTTAACAAGTTGCGTGAGGCAAACGGGAGATATAGTAGCCATTTCTTAATAATAACGCCAAATATCATTGTTTTTGATAGACTGAAAGAATCTTTTCAAAATGCCAATGAGATGAAAAAATATCCTTTTATTCCTCCTGAATGGAGAGATGACTTTGATTTACAAACTGTTCTCAGGGGAGAGGAAAGAACTTCAAAGTATAGTGAAGGTCTGTTATTTTTAACAAATATCTAGCAACTTTATCCAAGAGAAGAGATATTTGCAAATCCGGTAGATAAGCAGTTTGGTTCAAAACCAAAGAAAGAAGATGACCCACTGGCAACATGGGAATTTTGGTTCACCTCTTTAGTTGAATATGACGATTTGATGATAATAAATGACGAGGCACATCATGCTCATACCGACGACCTGAAATGGAATCAGACAATAGGCAAGATAAATGATACACTACACGAGAAGTATGAAAATCCTTTACTCATGCAATTAGATTTTACTGCTACTCCAAAAGACCCAAAAGGGAGATATTTACCGCATATTATATACGATTATCCTCTTGCTTTTGCAATTCAGGATAAACATGTAAAAAATGTGCACATTGGCTTACTGGAAAATGTTCCAGAACCACCGACTAATGATTTTGTGTTAAAACACAAAGCACAGATAGATGCAGGAGTGGAAAAACTAAAATGGTTCAAGTCCAAACTATCTTCTTCAGGAAAAAAGCCAGTGCTGTTTGTAGTTGCGGATTACAACAAACACGCAGATGAAGTGGGAGAATATCTTAAAAGGGAGTTTCCAAACAAGGTGCTCATTATCCATACAGATACAAAAGGAAATATAACAAAGAAGGAGTTGCAATATCTAAGAGAAGCAGCAAGGAATATTGATACAAACCAATACGAAGCGATAGTTAGTGTTATGATGCTCAAAGAGGGCTGGGATGTCAAGAGTGTAGTAGTTATTGTTCCACTTAGACCAGCAAAAGCTCCTACTTTACCAGAACAAATTTTAGGAAGAGGGTTAAGAAGAATGGAACCATTTAACGAGGACTGGCAAGAAACTTTAGTTGTCGTGGACCATCCAAGATTTAGAGAATTATGGGATGCAGAAATTAAAAAAGGAGAATTGTATGCAAAAATCGAATCTGTTAAAGTCAAGCCCAAAATACATAGCATTATGGTGGACGAAAGCAAACTCGAATACGATTTTGAAATTCCAATGGTTGAAGGAGGGATAACATCAAGAGTGCCAGAAATATCCAAGCTTGATGTTGATCTGTTGCCTTCTTGTGTATTCAAATTATCAGAAATTGAGCCACCGAAGGTAATGTGGAGAGAAAAAGACCTTTTAACAAAAAAGATTGTAGAAGAGAAAGAATTAGCATTTAGTTATGTTGATACCTTCGAAGAATATTTATCCTATATAACAAAAGCAATAATAGCAAAATCCAAAACACCGTCTTATTTCTTTCCTGAACTTGTTCCAAAAGTTGAAGAGTATATCCTCAAATTCTTATTTGAGGATACCTTCGACATAAACAATAGAGAAGAAATTAAGAAATTGAATTGGCCCCCGATACGAAAAACAATTGTGGAATCCTTTAATAAAGAAATACTCAAACTTTCCACGAAAGAGGAAGAAACCTATGTTATAAGCCAGTATAAATTAAGCAACACGCCCATACCTCAAAAAGTGAAGATATGCTGTATGAGCCAAATAAGTGCATTTTCAATATCCTACCCGCAGATAGCTATCTTGAAATTGAGTTTATGAGATATTTAGATTTACAACCAGAAGTTTTGGCATTTACAAAAGTTTTAAGATATTGGGTTCCTCTGCGCATAAGATATTACGACCATTATGGATACTTACGGTACTATATCCCTGATTTTGTTGTTAAAACTGAAAATTGCTTTTATTTAATAGAAACCAAAGGGAAAGAGGACATAGATGTTAGATATAAAGACAAAGCAGCCACAGAATGGTGTAAATCCACTACGAAAGGAACAGGATTTCCATGGATTTATGTTAAAATAATGGCAGACGATTTTAATGAATTTTCCACTCTCAATTTATCGCAACTTATTAAAAATGTTGGATACACCCAATTTGCATTGGATGAAATTCATTAATAAAATTTCGCTATAACAATTACAAACTTTCCACCACTCCCTCATAAATCCTCTCCAAAATCTCCATATCCGAAGGATACTCGCAATCCACGATTTTATCAAGCTTCAAAGGAAGACCATCCATCCTGTATGCTATCGCGTCCGTTTCGACACCCGTAATCGCAGTAGGAATCGCAACCGAAGAAAATATCGTAGTTGGACTCTCAAATGGATCTATTACAATTAAAGGAATATCGCACAATTTCCTCACTTTATCGCGAGGAAACGAAGAATAAGGGTCTGCACCTACGATTAACGCAGCATCCACCTCTCCTCGCTCTATCACGTCCAGAACCGTAGTCTTACCGGGCACGAAGATTCTGTCACGAGAAAAATCCACGCCATAAGGATACCCGGTCTCTCGTAACAAAAGCTGCACCGCACCGACCACGTTAAAATGCCCCTTCATTGGAAACAGCACGAATTTCACGCCCTCTTTGTTAAGCGCATCAACCAGCGATAAAATAGCTTCTACTTTTTTCGATGCGTTTTCACTTGAAAATACACCAAGACCAACGAAAATAACACCGTAAAACGCTTTCTTCAACCTGTCTGCTATTTTTACTACGGTATCAAGGTCTATTCCGCCCTCTACAAGTTCTCCTAACCCATTCGTCTCTCCTTTTACCAACCGCGTCATAATCTCTGCTATTTTAGCATCGCCTCCTCCCGCGCCGGGGTTCACCCGCAAGAACCAACTCGATAGTTTCTTCAATTCGCTATCAACCACGTCAATAGTAATCATTTCCCTATCCAGTACTCCTCTCATTGCATATCTACCAACCGGATATACTGCGAACCTGGAAAGATGTCTTGGATGCGATTCAACGGGATTAGAGCCCCAGTAAATGATGGTGTTGGCGTTGTCGCGTATCTCATCCAGCAGAGCATAGTAAAACGGTTTTTTTCCTTTTCGCAACTCCGGATACAGAAGATTATGGCAAATTGATTCCGTAATGTCATATACACCCTTCTTCTGCTTTGCTATTTCTAACGCGACACGCTGAGCGTTGTATCCGCTATTGCTCAGCCCATAGACAAGCGGCTTCTTCGCTTTTCTTAGTATCTCCACCGCTTTTCCTATTGCACGTTCGTAATCGGTTTCTTTACCATCTACCACTGGCTTTTTTAGCCTTCCCTCATTTTGTGGCGAAAGGAACTTTTTCACACCGAACTTACATGCGTTTCTTACCTCTTTTATCTTGTTCCCCTCTACATCTACGGAAATAACCACGTCATCGCATAGACATGCGCAGAAAGGGCATACCGCAGCTTCTATTATCTTCTCTTTCTCTTCTTCTTCCATTTCTAATAGGTTATTCCTTTGTCACATCTTCTAACTGGTATCTCAAAAACGTTGAAATTAAAATATTCGTCAACACGAGACATATACATACAAAGATGATTCCTTTTAGACCATACACCAAATAAACAGGTAAGGTCGCCACAGGCGCTAAGCCATAGCCAAAAAAACGGAAGCTATTATATATGGACGAAATCGCTCCTCTTGATTCGGGCACGCACTCAACGACCATCGTGTTAAGCGAGATAAATACCGTTGCACCTCCAATACCCATAATCAAGACCGGAATGAAAAAAGTCCTATATGTATTCACCTGCATAAATATCAAAAACGCACCGAGCATGATAACCAACCCGATAAGCAACGTCTTCCTTCTACCGATAAAATCCGTAAGATAACCAGCAATCGGCGCTGTCGCAATCCCCATGAATCCAACTGTGGAAATCAAAATACCTATCTTATCCTCGCTCACGGACATCGTCAGTGTATCTGCTAAGAACATCATCGCTGCGATATTTCCAAAGAATACGAGCAGTCCAACCATACAAAGCCGTAAAGCATCTTTATTCTTGAATACACCGCTTATCAGCCAAAATACATCCTTTAATTCGCCTTCACCTTTTGATGCATCGAAATAAAAGAGGTAAATAAAGCCGAGCAGCCCCGCGAAGAGGAACAACGTCAGGAATACAAGCCTCCAATCAATTATTGCAAGAAATCCACCAACTAACGGACCAAATGCGATTCCCGCTTGTGTTGCTGCTCCATATCCACCCATTACCCTACCACGCTCCTTGTATGAAAAGACGTCGCCGATGGTCGCCATGATGATAGGGGCTATGAATGCACTTCCAAGCCCCTGTAATGCCCTTGCACCGAGGAATAACCCGACATTATTCGATGATGCACATAATAGCGATGCAAATGAAAACGTAAATAATCCAAAAAGAATGGCGCTCTTTCTACCATAAATATCTGAAAGCGCACCTGAAAAGAGCTGAACGAATGCAAATGGAATCATGTAAATCGCAATAGATACTGGTATAAACCAGGGCTCGTCAATGAAGAATTCTTTAAGTGATTTAATCAACGCAAACACAGTACTTCCTCCAAAAGGTCCAAGAAGTACTGAAGAATACAATAAAATGAGAAGATGCTTTTTTGACAGTCCCTTCTTTTTCATAAATAGTATTATCTATCTTCTTGACCTCATCTTCTCGGTCATCCGTTCAAACTTCTCAGACCGCTCTGCCCTGCCTGCGGTGCTGAAATCAACCGCTTCTGCAATACCTCTTATCCGCTCCCACGGGATTGATGCGGTCATAATCCCCGGGTCCCACCTCTCCATCCTCCTTGCACTTATGTCGCCAACCGAGAGGTTGAAGTTCCCTGATACAAGTGGGTAGGTTATCATGCTCCAGCAGAGAGCTCCTCTCATCTCGATAGATGGCGTTTTTCCATCCCAGAACTGATTTAAGGTGATGAGCCTTGATGCCTGCTCCGCGTTTACAAGCAAGAGGATAAGGTCCGGCTGAAAAAGACCTGTTCTTACAGGATAAAGAAATACCTTCTTCGAAAGACCAAAGGGTGGTTTTGCAATCCTTTCAACCGCTACGCTCGACCTTACCGCTGTTTTAACGTCAACCCAGAGCTTCTCGCCCTCAACCAGCATCTTCCACGGTATTTCTCGTCTCTGTGTAAGACCAAGATGGCTCTTTCCTCCGAAACAGGCACATTTATCTTCTGAAAGCAATATGACTTTCCCTTCAGAAGCCTCCAGTATCGCTCCACACACGGTATAACTCCCTATTTCAATCTCAACTTCAGGGTCTTCATCTGTGTACTTTACCCCGACTGGCTCTTTTTCTATACTTAATGCATCCACAATATTTTTAACGTTCTCGATATATTCTTCCTTCATCTATACCATCTCCTTTAACAGATAACACATTTATTAAAGGTGACGAAATAATTTGACTTTGTCAAAATAAAAACATTTCGATTTTTTTTTCGATATCTCATTTTTGAGAGGGGACTTCCCCTCCATAAAAAAATTAGCATAAAGAGTTATATAACCAGTCTTGAGCGCTTTTTCTTTTTCCTCATCTATTACAACTTACAACTACCGGTATGGCACCCGCACAAAATCTTCTCTTTAATCGTATTTATACGCTCAACCGCTTCTCCTCCTACGTCTATCGGCGCTTTACTCTCCATATCCGCTTTTATCAACGCCTGCTCATAAGGAATGAGTTCCAGCAGAGGAACATTCATCTCAGCCAATTTAGCCGCTATCTTTTTTACCAACTCGAAATCCGTAACTTTGTTTATTACCGCCACCATATTTTTTATTCCTATGTCCTCACCAAGCTTCTTTATTCTGCCTACGGTCTCTACCGACCTCATCCCGGGCTCTACCACGGTAAGCATCAAGTCAACGCCTTTCGCAGTTCCTCGTCCTAAATGCTCTATTCCTGCTTCCATGTCCATTATAACCGTATTTTCCTTGAATAACACGTGTCGCAGCAAAGAGCGAAGGAATGCATTTTCCGGGCATGTGCATCCTGACCCTCCTTTCTCTACCGTTCCCATCACCAGCAATGTTACACCATCAGGTCCTTTTACTCCGTATCCTCCGATTATATCATCCACCTTAGGGTTCAATTTATAGATGCCCGCCCCGGTATAAGCACCAGTCCGTTCAAAAATCAAGTCTTTTAGTTCTGATACAGGTGCAGGGTTCTCTTTTATGCCCAATGTAAATTTCAAGTTCATTGCGGGGTCTGCATCTATTGCGATTACGGTATGCCCATCTCTCGCAAGGAGTCGAGCAAGCGTGCCTGCAATGGTTGTTTTACCCACGCCACCTTTTCCCGCAACTGCTATCTTTATTTTATCTTTATCTGTCACTTTTCTTGATTTTTTGTTTTATTGTACTTGTTTACCGCGGAGCCCGCAGAGAACACAGAGAGTCAGTCAGAAAAATCATTTATCCCATCTCATTTCAGCGCTCTCCGTGATCTCGGCGGTAAACAAATATGTTTTATTAATTTCATGTTTATATATTTCTCTTCTTACCCTTAAACTCCTTATATACCTCCCGCTGCACAATAAACCGCATTATCTCGTTTGTTCCCGCAGGTATCATTGACAACCTCGCCATTCTGAACGCCCATTCCGCAGGATACTCATCGCTTAGCCCTCTGCCGCCCAATATCTGCACCGTGTTATGCGCCACCTCGTAGAACGCTTCTGATGCAATAAGTTTTGACATCGCAGATTCCTTCTCTGCATCGAACCCCGTATCAATCAACCTCGTTGTATGATAAACCATCAACTTAGCCGCTTCTAACCTCGTCACCATATCCGCTATTTTGAAACTTATTCCTTCAAAACGGCTTATAGACGTTCCAAACTGCTCGCGCTCCATTGAATAGCCTACCGCAAGCTCAAGCACTGGTCTCGCTTCTCCCACCAGCATCGCTGCATATAACAATCTCTCAACCGAAAGCTCATCGAACAGTATTCGCGCTCCCTTATTCGCTCCACCAAGCATATTCTCCGCTGGCACGCGCATCTCATCAAACCTGAGATGAGAATTCACAGTTCCCGGAAAGCCACCCAACAACTTATAATCCTCTATCACTTCAAATCCTTCTTCAGAGCCTCGCTCCACGATAAACACGCTCATTCCCTCCACAGGGTCAACTTCTGGATTCGTTATCGTCCATATCAGGAGCACATCAGCCTGGCTACCATTTGTTATGTTCCTTTTCTCGCCTGTTATCACGTATGCATCGCCTTTCTGTTCTGCCCTCGTATTGATACGCATCACATCGCTTCCCGCTTCAGGCTCGGTTATAGCAATCGCACCTATCTTAGCACCTCTTTTCAGCGCAGGCAAATATCTACTCTTCTGCTCCTCGCTACCGTATCTTGCAATCGTTGCGTATGCATAAGAGGAAGTGGAATGTATCCATGCAAGTGGCACGCAGGCGGCACCAAGTTCCTCTGCCACTATCGCTTCATATACCAATTTCCCCCTGCCGCCGTATTCTATCGGCAACACCGGAGCTAAGAAACCTTCTTCTCCAAGCTTTCCGTAGAGTTCCCTCGGATAAAAGTCCCGTTCATATATCTCCTGCTCTACCTTTTTCGCATCCTCTCTCTCAAGAAATGCTCTTAGCGCTTCTCTGAATTTGTTCTCATCCACAGAGAAAAGAATCTCTTCTTTGTTCTTCTTCTTCATCACGATTCACTCACACGAATTTAGCAACAAGTTCCCCCCTTTTCACACGCATGCTACTCGCTACCGGCTCGCATTTCGCCCTAAAAACGTATATCAACCTGCCTTTCAGCCCTAACTCTTTTCTCCCTTCAAATTCCGAGATCGCCTCGTAGTTCCCCATCCCTTTCGCTATCACCAAATATCTCTCATCGCAGAACGTCTTCAAGAACTCCTCCGCCGCCTCTTCTAATGAGACTCCTATGTATGCACCACTTGGAATTATCCTGCATTTCGCATCTAAAGATGAACTTGAAATACCCGCTTCCTTCAGGTCTTCTATCGTAGCATCGTTTATAACAGGTGCGCTCTTCGGCGACACGACCACCTCCTTACCCATTTTTATCAACTCCCTTAGCACAAACACGTCAAAAAATATCTCACCTGCATTGTCCGTCAAATATAAAATCTTGTCTCGAGTCTTTATCGCGGATATTATCGAATCCCTATCCCAATTAAGTTCCTCGTTTAACGTATGCACGAACTCACTCTTAAAAAGGTCGTCGGTGTATGAATACCCTTTTATGCCATATTCCATAGAATTCGCCGCCGCTGCTATCCGTATCAACGCTTCTATTTTATCAGTTGCCGCATCGTAAAATTTATATGCCTCAGGAAGCAATCCTTTCGCTACTTCGTTACTTATCCTTTTTACATGCTCGTGAGGGTCTTTCGCACCACTTCGCCTTTTTATTATCCTCTCCCTTTCAGTGCCAAAAAAAATAGGCGGGTTCAGTTCATCGCTGAGATTTAGATGCTCAAGAAGAAAGGCAATAATTTCCTTCAGCGCAATAATTTTTTCCCTATCCTCGTTAAATACAATATCACACTCATATTTTGCTCGTTCTACCAAACAAGGGATGCAATCGGATTTTAGCTTCATTTGCGGTCTGTTTAAATTTAAAAAGTGTCCTATTAATACCACATACCATAAAATAGATAAGATAGTAAATAAATAAATAAATAAGATATAAGTCAGTAAATAATATAAGATAGTTCATAGATTGTAAGTTAGAAGAAAAAATAGGAGGAAATGAAAAATGGCAGAGAAAGAACACATGAATCTGGCAATGATAGGTCATATAGACCACGGTAAGTCAACGCTGTTGGGAAGGCTGCTGACGGAGACGGGAGTGATAGACCCACATGTAGTGGATGAGTACAGGAAGAAGGCAGAAGCGATGGGAAAAGCGACTTTCGAGTTCGCATGGGTGATGGATACTTTGAAGGATGAAAGAGAGAGGGGCATTACCATAGATGTTGCTCATCAGAGGTTTGATACTAAGAAGTATTATTATACGATTGTGGATTGCCCCGGTCACAGGGATTTCGTAAAAAATATGATTACAGGGACATCGCAGGCGGATGCAGCGGTGTTGGTAGTGGATGCCAAGGATGGAATAATGGCACAGACAAAGGAGCACGTATTCTTAGCCAGAACCCTGGGAGTAACACAGCTAATTATCGCTATAAACAAGATGGACCGCGTGAATTTCGACCAGAAACGATACGAAGAGTTGAAGAAGGAGCTTTTAGACCTTTTGAAGGTCGTGGGATACAAGGAAGCGAACGTGGTGTTTATTCCTGTTTCTGCACTTGAGGGAGAGAATATAACGAAGCAGAGTGATAAACTGAAATGGTTCGATGGAACCACCTTTTTGGCATCGCTGGACCTCATGAAGGTGCCGGAGAAGCCTGTTGAGCTTCCGCTTAGAATACCGGTGCAGGATGTGTACACAATAACAGGTGTTGGCACCGTTCCAGTAGGAAGAGTGGAGACCGGAAAGTTAAAGAAAGGTGATTCCGTGATTTTCAACCCGCCCGGTACGCAAGGAGAGGTGAAAACAATAGAGATGCATCATGAAGAGATTGCAGAAGCGATTCCGGGCGACAATATCGGCTGGAATGTTCGTGGGATAAGCAGGACTGATATAAGGAGAGGAGATGTTTGTGGACATGTAGATAACCCGCCAACGATTGCAGACGAGTTTACCGCACAGATTGTTGTGCTCCAGCACCCGACTGCAATTACTGTTGGATATACTCCTGTTTTCCATTGCCACACCGCTCAGGTTGCCTCTACGGTAACAGAAATATCAAAGAAACTGGACCCAAAGACTGGTGCGACGTTAGAAGAAAACCCGGACTTTATAAAAGCAGGCGATGCCGCTATCATAAAGGTAAAACCGACAAGACCCTTGGTTATCGAGCGTGTAAAGGAGATACCACATCTTGGCAGGTTTGCCGTCCGTGACATGGGGCAAACCGTTGCCGCTGGCATGGTGATGGACATAAAGGAGAAGTAAAACAAAGCAAAGCAACCCAATCATAACATAAGCAAGCAGAAAGGAAGAGGGAAAGAAATGGACCAAAAGGCACGGATAAAACTATCGAGCACTGACCATAAGAAATTGGAAGAGATATGTCAGCAGGTGAAAAAAATCGTTGAGACTACTGGCGTTAGAATGTCAGGACCCATCCCTCTCCCTACAAAGCGGCTTGTCGTGCCTTGTAGGAAGAGTCCTGATGGCGAAGGGTCTCCTACATGGGACCATTGGGAAATGCGCATATACAAGCGGTTGATAGATCTGGAAGCGGACGAAAGAGCTCTGCGACAACTTATGCGCATACCAATACCCAAGGATGTTCACATAGAAATCGTGTTGAAAGGATAAGATAAAATAGAAAAATATAAATATGGGTGTTATCCTATACCCATACAAACAAGTCATAACATAAATGGGGGTAGTAAGATAAAATGAGTGTAGTACCGGATGAAGCAATAAAAGAAAAGGATGAGGAAATAGCGGCGCTCATGAAGGGAATAGGCGATTTAGTGAACGAACTCAAAAGCGCAGCGGAAGAGGAGCAGAAAACGGAAATAATAAATAAAATAACGGAAAAGGAGAAGGATTTGCGTGCCGTGAGGCAGAAAAAAGGACAATTCAAGGCTGTGTTACCGCGACCTACAAAACTCTGGTAGTTCAGTTCAAAATCAAAAAGAAAAAAAAGAGAAAAGATTTAAATTTTTTCTTTTCTTTTCTATTTTAGTATTTTCTCGGGTATCGTAGTAGTTTGTTTGTCTAATCCTACTTCTTCCTGGCTGAGCCCCAGTGCGAGACCCATAAACTGCGTGGCGAATAGGATGGGGAAATTGAAGAATATACCGAAAGCTTGTTCCATCTCTGTTTGCCCACGGTCAAGCTGTAAATGACAGAACGCACAGGGGTGAACCATGCAGTCACATCCCGATTCTATCGCACTCACCAATTTCTGACGCATCCATTCCAGGGATTGAACACTGTCGGCAGTTCGGTTTCCACCGCCAGCACCGCAGCACATCAATTTGTCTTTATACTCGGGAATCTTCGCACCGGTTACCTTCATAAGGTCCTCCAGAATGTAAGGAGTTTCGGAAGAGCCATGTCCTCTTACCTCTCGTGGTTTGAGAAAATGGCAGCCATAATGCACCGCTACGTTCACATCGTTCATCGGCTTCTTTATCTGCTCCTTTATCCGGTCCAACCCAATAACGTCGTGAAGAACCACGATTATATGGCTCACCGTTGTAGTTCCCTTGAATTCTCTTCCGAATTTACCTAATATCTCATTAGTCTCTTCTCTTAACTTTGGGTGCTCTTTCAGTAAATGGTCGGCTTCCTGAAGTGAGCCGTAACAACCATTACACGACACGACTATATCCAGATCCATCTCCTCTGCAATAGCGAGATTCCGTGCTGCAATCGGAAGCCACGTATGCATGTCAAAAGAGCCAAAGACACCCGGTGCGGGGCAACAGGAAGCACCCACCATCTCCTTTGTCTCTATCTCAAACCCCTTAAGTATCTTCTTCGTTGACGCTTCTATTCCCGGAAACCTGTTCGGCGTGATACAGCCGAGGAAATAAGCGTATGTTTTCGAATCTTCCGTCATTTCTTACCTCCTTTTTTCTCCATTCCCTTTAAAGTCATCGCATCCCAATTAAAATCAATCATCGCATCATATCCCGTTTCTCTGAATATTGTCTGCACCTGTTCCAGTTGGTCTTTATGTTTCTGCGTGGTTGGCGGCTGTGACTCGAGACCTACCGCCTCCCTCAGCTTCATCTGGTCCGGACCTATCGGGACTGCGTGACCTGTTTTCAGCACATAAACACCAATCATCCTGTGTGGAACAGACATGTGTCCCTCCCTCGCTGCTAAGTTCCTTATCGTCCTTATTATATCGGTTGTTTTCACTCCCTTTGGACATCTCTCATAGCAGGTGTAACATGTCGTGCAGAACCACAGCTCAGGAGAGTTAAAAATCTCCTCACGCAAATCTACCAGAGCCATCTGAAATAACGTTCTCGTCCGTAACGCCGTGTTCCTTCCCGATGGACAGCTTCCTGTACACTTACCGCATTGAACGCACTCCCTGAGCGTCTCCATGTGCTCCTCGCCAAAAACTTCTCCTCCACGAGCAACTATGTCTTCATATAACGTTCCCATTTGTGTATTCCTCCTTATCCACTATTGCTTATCTCTTTCCTTTTACATGACTTAACATTTCCATTATAAATAATTTGCGATTTTTTCATGCGCATTTTGCAATTTTTCAATCATCGTGCTAACGTTATAGTATATTTTATATGTCTGCGAAGGATAAAAATAAATAAATAGATGGCATATTCATCCGTAAGACGAAAATACACCATCGTTGGCATAGACCCCGGCACTACGATAGGAGTTGCCATAATTGACCTTAACGGAAACGCAATAGAAGTGTTCAGTTCAAAGAATTATTCGGTCTCCGATGCGATAGCACGGATAATATCGCTTGGAAAACCATTGATAGTCGCTTCTGACGTTACTCCCACGCCCTCGATGGTAAAGAAGATAAGCAGTATTTTCGCTTCCCCGGTTCACGAATTAGACGAATCGTTGTCAACGGAAGAGAAGATTGCACTGACGAAGGGCGAGGGCTACGAATATAAAAATGTACATGAGCGGGATGCATTAGCCGCCTGCGTTAATGCGTTCCGGCGGTATAAGAAAAAATTCGCACAGGTGCAGAAGAAGACGCCAGCAGGAGTGGATGTAGAAGAAGTGAAAGCATTGGTGGTTAGAGGTGTGTCCATAAGTGCGGCTATAAACAGATTAATCAGTGCTGAAGAGGAGAAAAAAAGGGTTACGGAAGAGGAGAAGCAGGAAGCGAAAAAGGGCGGTGAAGAAGGAGAAAGCGAAAATATTCGCAGATTACGCAGAATCATGAAGGGTAAAGCCGAGAAAATAGATATGCTGGAGGGGCTCACTACGGATTTAAAGGCGAGGTTGGAGGAAAAAGAACTTGAAATAAGAAGTTTAGCGCATAAACTCGATTCTATGCGGTCAGAGAGAAAGAGGGAGATAGAAGAAGCAGAAGAGATAAGGAAGAGGGGCAAGGAGATAGAAAGGCTGAGAGAGGAAGTAAAAGCGAGGGAGGAGGAGAATGCAGAACTGAGGGAAATCACAGAAAGACTGAAAGGAAAAGGGAAAAGAGAAGTGAAAGGTGGAAAAAGGATAAAAATGATAAAATCTTTCAGTCGGGATGCGATATTGGATACGGACAGGAAATACGGGCTAAAAAAAGGTGACGTCGTGTTCCTCGAGGACGGCAGTGGAGGAGGAGCAAGCACCGCGGAACTATTAGCGAAAAAGGGCGTTGCTGCGGTAATATATGGTAAAGAGTTATCGCATTTCGCTGCTGATAAGTTCTTTGAATTTGATATTCCCGCTTTTTCCACCGATGAAATACCTTTGCTATTAAAGGAAGAAGAGGAAGGTGATTTCGCTTTTGCTTTTGTAGACCAACATATTCTAAACGAGAAGATAGAAGAATGGGAGCGTGAAAGGAAGAGAAAAAAGGTAATACTACACAGGTAACGGAATCCACAATATTTTGAGCGATTACAGGCTTTTTACTTAAAATCTTTTATAACCTTCGGAATATTCTCAATCAAGTCCGTAGCGAGCAACCCATAGCCTTTATCCTCCAATGCGAGGTCTCCCGCAGCGCCATTTACGAACGCAGCAGCAGTTACTGCTTTGAAAGAGTCAGAAGTGATAGCAAAGAACGCCCCTACCAGACCTGCTAACACATCACCAGTGCCGCCAACCGTCATTCCTGCATTTCCTTTATTGTTTATCTTCACACGAACACCATCTGATACAATATCAGTCGGACCCTTCATCAAAGTAACAACCTTATTTAGCCGTGAAAAATACTCTACGAAATCCATCCGCTCTTCCATCATATCTTCTGGAGGCACTTTTACGCTCCGTGTTTTACCGCCGATATTCATCTTCGAGAATTCACCTGCATGAGGCGTTACGATAACGAGCTTATCTTCTATTTCTACTGGCAAATGTAACCCGTAGAATCCATCCGCATCTACTACCACTTTCTTACTTGCATCATCTTCAATTATCATTCTCGTTGCTTTTTTCGTCTCCGCTTCTGCACCCAGGCCCATGCCTATCACCACTACATCATGCTTTTTTATCAAATTTGATACCACTGGCACGTCCTTCTCTACCAATATCTCTGAAGAAAGAGGTTGGACAATTAAATTGGGCGATAAAGAAGAGATAATGGCAGAAACGCTTTTAGGTGCCGCTATTGTTACCCAGTCCGCACCAGCGTGTAGCGAAGCGAGAGCGGCTAAAGTAGGCGCGCCAAAAAAAGGCCCGCCGCCGACTATTAACACACGCCCATTATCTCCTTTATGGCTACTTGCTTTTCTCTTCAATACCATTCTCACATCTCCGGGACCTGCTAACTTCTCCAGTCCATCAGGAATGCCTATATCTGCAACCACCAATTCACCGACATAATCCACAGCATTTAACAAGCCTTTTTTCGCTTTATGAAACGAGACAGTGAGATTAGCTCGAACTGCTTTTTCCGCTTCGCCAGTATCGGAGTCCAACCCGGAAGGGACGTCCACCGCAACAATAAACGCTGAGTTTGCATCATTTATCAAATCTATCGCAGTTACCTCCGGTTCTCTTATTTTACCGCTTACACCAGTGCCGAAAATCGCATCTATTATCACATCCGAACTGTTTAAGAGCGTTTTTATCGCTTTGAGTTCTGAAGAATCGGTTATTTCTTCTGTGTCGTATCCACTCGCGTTTAAAATTTGCCAGTTTCGCATTGTCTCTTCTGTTCTCAAGTCTTTTGAACGCCCGATTAATATTATTTTCACGTCAAATTTTTCCTTTCTCAAATGCCTCGCAGCAGCAAAAGCATCGCCGCCGTTATTTCCTTTACCTGCCATTATCGTGACTTTCACGCTTCCCTCGCTACTGATTCTTTTATCCGGGAATTTCTTTTTCACCACTTTCGTAACTTCAGCACCTGCATTTTCCATGAGTTGTAGAGGCGAAAGCCCGAAGAATTTGCAGTTCTCGTCCAGAGCAGCCATTTCCTCTGATGTTATGTAAGCCCTTACAGGGCTTGCGGGGTCGTGGGGCGGAGCCCCACATTCTTCAGTATTTTTCATTTTTATTTACTTCTTTGAGTTTTCTTAGCTCGTGTAATCATTATATAATCCTTATATATTGGTATTGTCTTAAGGAAGATATAAAAGGAAGGTGTTGAAAATGGCATTAATCATAGAAGCACTTTTATCAACAGGTCCTCTTCCCACGCCGCCGGAAAGAGCAGTAAGGGCATGTTTAGTAGTGAAAAAAATCAATCTCTCACAGGCATACGAATTGCCGGATGAGACGATTGTTACTGGAGTAATATTGGAGATTACAGGTGGAGGATTGACAGACGAAGAGAGAGAAATCGTAAAGGAAATAGAGGGGAAGGAGATAGAATTTATATTATGGGTATCTGCTCTTGGAAGTGTGGATTTGCTGTATATTTCCAGGAATTCCTGGCTTATCTTTAGAGATTATGCGATACTTCCAGGGATGGGATACACGATTAAAGTGAAATTGGTCGAGGCGAAATATGATGAAGAAACTGTGGAAATATTCCCGAAGAGGGATGTTATAGAAGGATGAAAATTGATGAAGAAGTTATTTTAGAAATTGAAAAAAGAAGAAAACTTGCTGATCACTACTATGACAATTTCAGGAAGTATTACGAGAATAAAAATTATTCTAAAGCTTCCGAGTTCCTATGGGGATCGTTGAATGCGCTTGTCTATGCCATTGGATTGCTTCACGAGGAAAAGGTAAGCGACCATGGAAAGGTTGTAGATTTTATAAAAGAGTTAGCGGATGTATATAGTGACAAAGAAATAGAGGGATGTTTGGCATCCGCACAAACTATTCATGCAAATTTCTTCCACGATTTCATGGACGAATTGATGTTTGAAGACAATAGAAAAAGAACCGAAAAACTGTTAGAGAAGTTGGTGAAAATTCTGGATGCGGAACTTAAAGCAGGTTTAAAGAAATGAAAGGAATAAGGGATAAGTCAGAACTGATAAACAGATTATTTTCATTCCGTGGTTGAAGATATGGAGGTTCGTAATATCTTCTTTCTTTTTTCGAAATTCATGCCGAAGTCCAAGAATACACGGTTTTCGTTCATCACCTCTTAGAAGCCTCCAATACGGTTATTCCCACAAGTTCATCATCCTTATATCTGAGCAAGATGCCGTTCTCCAGCATTTCCGAATCTGTTGCTTTTTGCGGTCTTTTGAAACTGATGTAAAGAACATCCGCTTCTTTGTCGTAGTCTATCCACATCTTACCGACCGGGAATTTCAGAAGATGCGGTGTCGCTTTAAAAACCTCTTCCAATACTTCCTCTTGTGCTATTCCTTTCGCCATAGTATCGCCTCCTTTTCTAATTTTATCTTGCTTGCAAAATATGAGGTTACTATAAATCCATCTTCTTTACTAATTTCTTTGTACACTGTCGCTAAAAACTTATCCTTCTCAAGCTCTTTCAATGCAATAAACGCCGCTTTGTAACCCTTTATAATATAATCGGGCTCTTCAATTGCATTAAGCGCATTATCATAATAGCCGGCTAAATCATCGTGGTTTTCAATAATGTGAAGCCATCTTTCCGCTGTTAGTCTAATGGGAACGCCATTTTTTGACATTATTATATCCATTTTTCAACTCCCTTTAAATCTCTCAATCTCATTTCCATTATTTTCTTTCCTTTTTTGAAATTCGCCCCGGGGTCCAGAAATACACGGTTTTCTTTATCTGTCCGCAGAGTTTTGTTTCCTCCTATTTCACCTACGCCGCCATAAACAGTTAAAGTGGTCATTTTTTCTCAATCTACATTTATATCAATTATTTTTGAATCAGGCATTATTTCAGCTAACAAATTAACACTTTCAGGATGGCATGTGAAGTAAAGAATTTGATTGGTTTTTGCTAATTCTTTGATAGCTTCACATGCTGCTCGGAATCTTTTAGGGTCAAAATTTACAAGAATGTCATCGAAAACAATAGGTAAGGATTCCGCTCTTTTACTAAATTCACGAACGAAACCAAATCTCAACGATAAATAGAGTTGTTCCGCGGTTCCTCTACTCAAATCCTGAATATCTTTTCGTCTGCCATCTTTATCCTCGACATAGATTTTCGCTTCGTCTAATGGTGCATAAATCCGTGAATACCTCCCAAGGGTCATTTTTGAAAAGAAAGATTGTGCTTCCTTAATAACTCCAGGTTGCCTCTCCTGTTCGTATTTTTCAATCGCTTTTCCCATGATAGTTCTTGCCAACGTAAGTATTGACCATTCATCAGAGTTTTTCTTCAGTTTTTGCATCTTCACGGTTTTTTCCATTCGCAAAAAAGAGCCTTCCTCCCCCCGCTCTATTTGTTCGATTTCTTTAGCAATACCACCTCGTTTTTCTCTGAGTTCTGAAAGATTATTTTCTATCTCTTCAAGTCTCTCCTTTAGCTGTAATTCCTTTTCTTCCAAGTCCTCAGGAGATGTCTCCTCCAGTTCGTTGATGAAATCAAAATAGGGTTTTCCATCACCGCTAATTCTCTTAATATTTTGTTCTCCCTGGAGAATTTCATCCATTAGTTTATTACGCTCTTCCCAGTTTCTTGCGTTCTCTCTAAATTCAGTTTCAGATTCAGCAAAACCTTGAGATAAGAGCTCGGAAACTGTTCTCTGTCGCTCTTCAAGTTTTATTTCTAAATTCCGAAGTTCAAGTTTCAGACTTTCTTCGTCTATATCCAGTTGTTCCAAGGTTTTGCTATCCTCTATGGCTTGATTCAATTCCTCTGTTATTTTCTCCAATTCCACGATTACATTTATCTCTTCCTTTTTTCTATTACAGTCTTCTAGAACAGAAGAGACTTTGGTTTCGTATTTCTCAATGGATTGTTGAATTGAGTTAATTCGCACCTTAATTTCCTCGATTGATTTTTGCTTTTCAATGCACGTCTTAATTGTTGCAAAGATATCAATCGTTCCCTCGGGCGTTAGTTCTGAGTCTAAACCTCTTTCAGTGAGCCAGTTTCTCCATTCCTTTTGAGCTTTTTCTTCTTCTTTTCTTAGTGCTTCCAGTTTCTTTTTTACAGTATTTGCTTCCTCGCTGAGTTTTACCAACTTTTGATCCAGCGTTTCCTGTTGTTTCTTCAATTCATTTAATTTTAACTGGTTTTCAGAAGCTGCCCGGAGTTCTGAATCTTTATTTTCTATTTGTTGGGGGTCTGGAATGTCCTCAAAATCGCATATCTGAGCATTTGATAGTATTTCATTTTTGATTTTTTGCAGCGCAGATTCAAGCTTGTTTCTCCGTTCAGACAAGTCCCTCGATCTTTCGATTAAATCTTCAGCCTCTTTGTCTTCGAATCCTTCTGGTGTAGTTGTTGAAAGTTCTTTTCTGCTTAAAATAATATAAAAGGTGGCAGATATAGACAAGATTGCGAGAATACTGATGCCTATCACCCAGTTATTCCCAAAAATTGATAGTATCAAGGAAACGATTCCAGCAGCAATAAGCATAAGTGCAGGCCAAAGGGGTAGCTTTGGAAGGGGCTCTGCTCGATGTGGTTTGAGAATAGTGAACAGTTCTTCTTTTTCTTCGAGATTGCGCATGTCAACTTCCTTTTCTTTTAAATTGGGGTATTTTATTCGCAGGAGTTGTAGAGATTTTCTTTCTTGTTCCAATTTTTTTTCGTCTATTTGCTGAAGCGACTGGGTTTTGAGATGTTTATTTACTTTCTCTATCTCCTCTTCGATATTTTTAATGTTTTGCTCGATTCCTTGAACTTCTTTTTCAGTATCACGATTTTTTTCTTTCGCCTCTTCCAATGTGTTATGTTTTCTTCTTACTGTTTCCTTAGTGGGTATGGAGATATCAAATTTGGATAGTTTCTCCTCATCCCAATCAGGTCCTATTTCATGTAGTGAACCCTTTAGCCCCTCTTTGTCTCTTTTTAGGTTTTCTTCTAACGTTGGCAGGCCTTTTGTAGCAGAGATATATTTATCCTGTCCCTTTTGAAGTTCAAGGATTTTATCCTTATTACCGATTAGCTTTTCATCTATTTTTGTCACCGATTTTTGGATTTTGATTTTTTTGAGTCCCTCATTCTTTTCAGAAATACTCTCGTTTAATTCATCGATTTTTTCTATGTTTCTTTCCAACAGTTCTATGCCGTTTTCAGGAAAGTTCTCTATCTCAGGGATTTTTTGTAGACGCTCTTTAGCTTCTTGTATTTTCCTCCAATCATCCCAAACTCTAATCAAGTTTGTAGTGTGGTTGAATTTGGTTCTTATTTGATTTCGTTCTTGTTCGACATTTGCAATCTCCTTAGTTATCTCTTCTAACTCATTGTGGAGACGATCAAAATTTTGGGTGTCTTTTTCTATTTCGCGGAGTCTTGAATCTATACTTTTAATTTCATTGAATAGAGCATTAATTTCTGGTTTGCTCCCACGCTCCTTAAAAAAACTGCCAGCTTCTGTTTCCAGATTTTTTTGCACTTCTGAGAGGGAAACAGCACCTATTCCTGTTCCTGCGCTGTAGATTCGCCCTTTGACTGCCTCACTGTTGAGTGTTTCAAAATCCTGGAGTTCGGTGAGTCCAAATGCGTAGATGTTCTCGAAAATGTCTTTGTTGGCATGTCCGAGGAGGTTAGAGAGTTCTGTGGTTCCACCTGTTGAACCATCGGGAAAAATTACCTTTACATTATGGGTCCCCTTAGAATAGCGTTCAATTGTATATCTTGTATTATCGGCATTTGATATGATTAATCTACCGCCGTGATTGCCACCAGCAAGGGGTGGATAAAGATTGAGTCCACTGCGTCTGTCAGGGAAACCGAAGAGGATTCGCTTTTGGAAAGACAGAATAGTTGATTTCCCAGCTTCATTAGGTCCAATAAAGATGGTGAGACCCGGGGTTAAATTCTTTATGTGATAATTGTGAAATATTCCAAAACCGTCAATATAAATTTCTTCAAACTTCATGTGAATTTGCCCCCAATAAGTTTATCCAGGCAGAGTGCTTCTGCCTTTTTTATTAAATAACGAAAATGTTCGTCATCAATGGATTCAAGAAGTTTTCTCCCACTTGGAGATGTAAATAATGGGTCGAGGCTATCTTTAAGTTCAGCCATCTTATTTTCATCATGCGAAAATTCTTCAAACAGCTTGACCAAATCACCGATAAAGTCCTTGCGCTCCAACAGTGATTTCCAATCGATTTCAGGATTCGTATAGTCCTCAATACTTTCAATCCAAACGAATTGTTTTTCCCCTTCTTCATTCTCCCTTATGTCTTTGAGGACGTCATCTAAAACACCTTTTCGAGCGATAGATGAGTGCAGGGCACCTCTACCGGTAAGGATAATTCTACAAATTGATGGGCGTCCCATTGCTTCTTTCCGGATCTTTTCGATGTAGTTGTGTAATTTTGAGATTAGTTCCTGTTCTGTGTGGAGGGCGTCAATTGATAGCTCTTCTACAAACCATCTCATGGAATCAACTTCGATAAATTCGGCAGTTGGTTCCCCTTTTTCATCGACATTGACCAGAAAACAGCCTCTAGCACCTGTCTCCCTGGGATGAAGACCCTGAGGATTGCCCGGATAAATTACCAGCGGATTATCCTCATTTATAATAGCCTTTTTGTGGACATGACCGAGAGCCCAATAATCGAAATTTCGGATGATTAAGTCCTGTAATGTGCAAGGTGCATAAGGTTCGTGTTCTGTGTTAGTTCCAACATTGCAATGTAACATACCAATGGAGAACAGAGCTTTTTTTGATTGTGACATTTTAGGGTATTTGTTAGTAAGATTTGTTTTTATCTCTCGATTGTGAAAACTAATGCCATAGATTTGGGCAATTTCCTCGCCATCTTTTTCGACCGAGACCTTCTCCACAGATTTTCCCTTGAAGATATGAACATTTTTTGGCCAGTCCAAGTTGACTGACCACCCATCTAATGGGTCATGGTTTCCGTGTACAATAAATGCTTTTATTCCCGCATCAGATAATCTTTTCAGACCATCTCGAAATCGAAGTTGTGCTCGCAAGCTTCTATCGCCCCCATCATAAATATCCCCTGCAATTAATAGGAAATCAATTTGTTTTTCAATACCAAGATCAATTATTTTATTGAATGCTTTAAATGTTGCTTCTGTTAATTCTGAACTTATTTCTTCATTTACTTCGGAAATCCCCTTAAAGGGGCTATCTAAATGTAGGTCTGCTGTATGTATAAAACTAAAAGGTTTCATTATTTGGCTCCTTTATCATATATTCTTACTTCTTTAGTCACGATATGATTCATCACACCTAAGTAGGGCAGGGGCAAAATTCCCCTATTCATCTTTTTTATTACCCTCCCTTATTCACCTCGCACATCTTTTACCTATGTTAAATCATATATTAATTCTTTACTGCCCTCACTTCAACATCTCCCTAACCACATCCACATCAGCATCCACCTCCTTTGGCGGTTCGCATATCCTTATCACGCGTTCCGGATCTTTCAATAAATGCCCTGTAGTAATGCACACAATCCTCTCATCCCTTTCTATTTCGCCCATCTGAACCAATTTCTTCAACCCTGCGAATGAAGCCGCACTTGCAGGCTCTACACCTATGCCTTCCAGTCTTGCGAGCATGAGCTGCGCTTCCGTTATCTCATCGTCAGTCACCGATTCCGCAACACCACCTGAGTCCCTTATAGCGGTTAAAGCCTTTGCGGCATTCACCGGATTCCCTATCCGTATCGCAGACGCAATCGTTTCCGGTTTATCCTCCGGTATTATCTCCGAGTTACCTTCTTTAAAAGCGTTCACTATTGGTTTCGCACCCTCTGCTTGAATACCGGTCATCTTTGGAACTGAATCAGCAATGCCCAAAGTCTTCAACTCCGAAAAACCTTTAAATATCGCACTTATGTTCCCTGCATTCCCGACCGGCAGAATAACCCTATCAGGAACTTCCCAGTCGAGTTTTTCCGCAACCTCAAACGCTATTGTCTTCTGACCTTCCAACCGGTAAGGATTCACGGAATTCAACAAGTAAAGTTTCTCTTCCTCGCATAACACGCGAACAACGCGTAAAGCATCGTCAAAATTACCTTTTAGCGAGAATACCTTTGCACCGTGCATCATCGCCTGTGCTACTTTCCCTAATGCCACTTTTCCCTTTGGTAGCAGAACGTAGCACGGAAAACCTACTTTTGCCGCAAAGATGGCAAGTGATGCGGAAGTATTGCCCGTAGATGCACATGCTACGCCTTTCACACCCAATTCCACCGCTTTCGTCACTCCTACGGTCATTCCACGGTCTTTAAACGAACCAGAAGGGTTCAGTCCCTCGTGCTTCACCCACAAATCATCAATGCCGATGGATTTAGCAAGTCTATCGCACCTGTACAAAGGTGTGTTCCCTTCGTTTATCGTTACAGGTTTTGTTTCTTGATCGAAAGGCAATAAAACACGATACTTCCACACGCCTTCTCCTTTCGCTTTAACCACTCGCTCCGTATCTATTTCCGAATAATCGTATTTTATATCCAGCAAACCGTCGCATTTTCTGCACGTATATACTATGTCGTCCTTAGAGTAGCGTGCCCCGCATCTTATGCATTCTACTTCGTATTCTCGCATGACAAAACTCCCTATCAATGGTATTAACAGAGATGTAATAAGAATATAAAGGAAGTTTTTAAATAAAAATCGAAAACGAGTTATAGAGAAAAGTGGGGACGTCATAGTTAAGGAGGAATAACGGATATGAAACTGGAAAGAGAAGAGATTCTAAGTGCAATATATCATTGTGTGAAATGTAAGCTGTGCAGTATTTCGAGTTTTCATCCAACCGAGGAGTGGTTACCTTTATGCCCCAGCGGGCGATTTTATGGCTATCAGGCATTCTATGCACCCGGTAGATTGGAGATTTTTAGAGAAATATTGGAAGGTGAGCTATCAGAGCCTACGGAAGGATTATTGAATGCGGTCTATGCATGCACGCTATGCGGGGCGTGTTATGAGAAATGCAAGCAGATAACAAGTGTGGAAATACGGTTGCCGGAACTGTTTGAGGAGCTGAGGGGAGTGCTGGTAAATAAAGGGTGGTTTCTTGACACCCATAGAAAGATTGCGGAAAAGATAAAAGAAACGAGAAATGCGTATGGCGAGAAAGATAAGTATAAATACGAATACGAAGCGAAATCGCTCTATGGGACGGATGTTCTCTACTATATCGGCTGCACTGCTCGCTACCGCGTGCCGGAGATTGCCGATTCTATGCTGCAAATCTTTGATAAGTTAGGGATAAAATACCAGGTAATGGAAGACGAATGGTGCTGTGGCTCGGTTTTACTCAGAACAGGACAGGTAGAAGATGCGAAGGTGCTTATGGAACACAACATAGAGGAGATAAAGAGGAGTGGTGCGAAGACCGTTGTTTTCACCTGCCCTGGATGTTTAAAGACGTTCGAGAAGGATTATCCCGATATGGCTGTCGAACTGGTGCATTCCACGCAATTATTAACACGATTGGGGAATATGAAGGTGAAGAGGTTGGGTATGGAAGTGGCTTATCACGACCCCTGCCATCTGGGTAGGGATTTGGGCATATACGAAGAGCCGAGGGCGGTTTTAAAAGAAGTGGCGGATGTGAAGGCAATGAAAAGGGAAAGGGAGCAAGCGTGGTGTTGTGGCTCCGGCGGTGGTGTTAAATCCGCTTATGGCGAGTTTGCGTTGTGGAGTGCCGGCGAACGAATAAAAGAAGCGAAGGGGGCGGGTGTTGAAGCGATTGTGAGTGCATGCCCGTTCTGTAAAAGGAACTTGAGGGAAGCCGCAGAGAATGAAGGAATGAAAGTATATGATGTTGTAGAACTTGTAAACAGGAGTCTGGAGGGTTGATGAACATGAATCAAAATTTCTTAAAGTTTGTGCATGCGATGGTAGGAGAAGAGAACGCAACAGACGACAGGGCAATCTGCGCTTCTTATTCGAGAGACCAGCACTGGCACTTCGTTCCTGCAAGGAATCCGGCTTATGTCGTGCGACCTGCGAACAAAGAAGAAGTGAAGAAGGTTTTAATGCTCGCAAACGAAGAGAAAATACCGGTGATACCTTACAGCACGGGCATAAATGTAAGGGGATTGACAATCCCTGTCCACGAAGGCAGTATTCTGTTAGACCTCTCAAGGATGAACCGCATACTGGAAATAAATCCTGCGATGAAGACTGCGACGGTGGAGCCGGGCGTGACTTTCGGGATGCTGCTTGAAAAGACTAAGGAATACAAATTGCGACCCGCATTCCCGGATGCGCCGCTTACAGTAAGCGTATTGGTAAATTATTACTTGCGTGGGATATATCAAACTGCGGCGGCGGATGGTCATGACCACACATTGTCGTATGAGATGGTTCTTCCTAACGGTGAGATAATAAAAACAGGGTCACGGTCTCTTTCCGAGATGCCTTATTTCCGATATGGTGTGGGTCCTGACTTCACCGGTGTTTTCTGCGCTCATCCCGGCACGTGCGGCGTGGTGACCGAATTGACAGCAAAGCTTTACAGGTTGTATGATAACAAAAAAGTCTATTTCATTGGTTTTGACGACGTGAGCGCATCAACGAAATTTATTTACAATTTGATGCATGACGAATTAGCTGCGAGTATCAGGTTAGTGGACAATCAGAGCTGGTTGAAAGGGATATGCGGCACTTTTGATTATCGTTATGAGGAGCTACCGAAGTTCGTGTTGTGCATGTTGGTGGAAGGAGTGGATGGCATATTCGAGGCGAAGGATAAGTTAGTGGTCGAATATATAAAAGAATCTCGCGGAAAGGTGTTGGAATTCCCGGAGGAGTTCAAAAGGACCTTCGAGGAAGAGAGTTTAGGTGGTGCGGAGAAGAGCTGCATGGTGTTTGGCTTACGTGGTAATTACCATTGCATAGGGTTCTACGGACCTTTGACGCTGGCTGCGAGATATTATGAGCTGCATGAAGCGACTGCATTGGAGGTTGGAATACCAGAGGACCACGTTCATTTCTATCTCGACCCGATATACAATTTTCACGGGCAGCTTTGTTACGTTGAGCTTGATATATTTTACGATGGCAGCGATTTGGAATTCGGTGAGAAGCTGCGGAATTATAATGAGATACAATTCCAGCGGTTGCTTGACCTGGGTATCTATGGCTGGTTCAGACCTTATGCGGGGATAATACAGCCGACAGTGGAGAGAATAGGGTATCTTGCAGAGGTCTGGAAGAAGTTCCTCAAGGTTTTGGACCCGAATGAGATAATGAACAGAGGAAAACTATTCTAACAAACTTTCTTTGAAAAAGAAAGTTTGATCAAAGAAACATTTAGAATAGTTTTTCTTTTCCGTAAACGCTTTTCTTTTTTAAAGAAAAGGGTTTAGTAGAAGTGAGAATCAGTTATGCACGAGCTGAGGATAAGGAAAGCAGTAGATGCGGATTTGCAGGAGATTATACGGGTATGGAAGAGTAACATAAAAACGATAAATACAGCTTCGGATATCGCTGATTTGTTCCATTCATTCAAGAAATATTTCTTTGTACTAGTTGCTACGTCGGCGGGCATGGGCTTTGAGAATAATGTTATTGGTTTTGCCGGTGGCGCTATAAGAGGCGGGCATGGGCATATATCGGGGATTGCCGTGGATGAAGAATATAGAATGAAAGGAATTGGAAAGGATTTGTTAAAAACAGTAGAACACGAATTTATCGCTAAGGGGTTCGATAAAGTCACGTTGGAGGTCAGGAAAAGTAACAGGGGTGCAATAGGATTTTATGAAAAACAAGGCTACAAATGGCAATATATCGTAAAAGGCTATTATGCGGATGGTGAGGATGCAATGGTATATGAGAAGAAGATTTGAGCTTAAGAAAAAAGATACTTGTTTACCGCTGAGCCCGCAGAGAACACAGAGAATCAGAAAAAACATTTATCTCATCTCAGCGCTCTCCGTAATCTCGGCGGTAAACAAATACGAAAAAAGTTATATAGGGATAATATAAATTAAAGAATGTGATTGGAAAAATGTCAGAAGAAGTTACATATAGGGGTAGATACACTCGAACCTTTATGGGTGGAGGAACAGGAGCTCTAATTGGTGCGATATTAGGTGGGCCTTTAGGGGCGGTTATTGGTGGAGCAATAGGAGGAGGGCTCGGAGTAGCAGCTGATACCGCTATAGAGCAGCAGAGAACAAAAGCACTTGAAGAAAAGAGAGAAGAGCTTGGGGAGTAATAGGTGGAGCAAGAGCTAACCGCTTGGATTATATTGATCATAGGTATTTCTATCTATCTCTTAGAAACTCTCTTGGAGATATACGCGGCACGCAGAAGAAGATCACCTACTGTTATCAGAATAGGTCCGTTAGAAATAACAACCGATTATGTTGGTGCTCTTAGCATTATCCTTGTAGTACACGCATCACTCAGATTGTTAGGCGTGATCTAGATACTCTCCAGCTCCAGCGCACCCACGGGGCAGATGTTCACACAAGCTTTACAGCTATCGCATTCGTCATCCTTTATCTCTATCCACATCCCTATTAAATTCATTGCCTCCGTGGGACATACTGTAACGCATGCACCACAATATCCACAGCGGTATCTATCTATTTTCATCATCGTTACCTCTCCTCCTCAAATATCTGTCCCTCAAATGTGCTGACCTCAGTATCTTCCTCCAGCCATGCGTCCTGTGGCAAGCCTGCTTTCCAGCATGTCTGGCATAGAAACTCCTCCGACGACCAATTATTCTCGGTAGCCACCTGAGGGAGCAAAAGCCCTTGATATATTCCCCTCTTTACAATTAATCCATGCTTGCCTACTTCTATTTTCTCTGGCAAGTCTTTTGGCTTCTCTTTTAACGCGTGAGGCATTGTGAGTATCGTGAGCTCAATGGTTACATCCTTAAACTCCTCCATCGTTACAGGTGGAAACCGGGGGTCGCTAACAGCCGCGGATACCGCCGCATCTATAATTGCATCTTTCAGCTTAAATACAGGATATGGATAGCCAATACAGCCACGTAGATTTTCGTGTTTATTCAACGTGACAAAGACACCTCTTTTTTCTTCAAAGAGCGCAGGCAAGTCATCAGGCGCTTTTAACTTGGCGTTCTCTCTTAAGCGTTTCTCTATTGCAGTTCTTGCAAGCTTTAATCCCTCTTTTCCTTCTTCCTCCGTTAGCATTGACATAGCATGCTTTTTCATTGTCGTTTTCAATTTAAATAGTTTATGAATTTGGTAAAATCATGCGGAGGGCAGGATTCGAACCTGCGAACCCCTACGGGAACAGATCTTGAGTCTGCCACCTTTGTCCACTCGGTAACCCCCGCTTCGCTATATGCTATAATATAGATATTACCTATTTATTTTTAAGAAATTATGAAAGAATCAATGAGCAGTGTGGACATAGCAGCTATCGTTATCGAACTACAAGAGCTATTAGGGGCAAGAGTCGTGAAAGCATATCAACCGGGAAAAGAAGAAATAAGGCTAAAACTGCATCATAAAGAAAAAGGCGGGCTTGATTTGATTATCGAAGCCGGGAGAAGAATTCACATCACTAAATATAAGCGGGCATCACCGCGAATGCCTTCTAATTTCGCAATGTACCTCAGAAAACATCTCGGCGGTGGTAGGATAGCACAAATACGGCAACTCGACTTCGACAGGATAGTAGAGATAACGATAGAAAGGTGGGATAAAAAACTCAGGTTGATAGCTGAGCTGCTTCCGAGGGGAAACATTGTGATTATTGACGAAACTGAGAAAATCACGCTGCCGTTGAAGCGAAGGAGCTTTTCGTCAAGGAAAATAAAAGTAGGTGAGACGTATGAGCGACCACCTTCAAGAGTGAATCCATTGGAAATGAGCGAGTATGATTTAACGAATCTCTGCAAACAGGAGGATAAAGACGTGGTCAGGGTTCTTGCATCAGAGCTGAGTTTAGGCGGATTATACGCGGAAGAAGTCTGTGAAAAGGCGGGGATAGCCAAAAAAAAGAAGTCTGATGAACTCGCCGCAAGCGAAATAAAAGCCATTCACGAGGCAATACTCGCTATATTTGAGCCTATAATAACGAATGATAAATCCAGGCTGAGAGCGCACATCGTGATAGAAGGAAAAGAAAAAGTGGACGTTCTTCCTTTTGAGTTGAGCAGCTATGCGAGCAAAGAAAAAGTGCCTTTCTCCTCTTTTAATGACGCGGCTGACGATTTTTTCACCACGCAAATAGCAGAAGAGGTGGAAGAGAAAGCGAAGACCGAACACGAGAAGGAGGTCGGGAAGTATGAACGGATTTTGAAAGAGCAACTCGATGCGCTTCACCAATTCCAGCTAAAAGAGGCGGAGTGCATAAAAAAGGGCGAGTTGATTTACGCACGATATACCGAGATAGAGGAGAGACTGCTGGAGATGGATAAAAAAAGAAAAGTCGTCACATTGACGCTACCCGATACCAATCTTCAGCTTGATATTGATACTTCGGGTTCTCTACACAAGAATGCGGGTGCGTATTATGAGAAGGCGAAGGTGTTCAGGAAGAAAAGAGAAGGAGTGGAACGTGCGATAGATACGACGAAGGAGAAGATAAGAACGGAAAAGGAGAAAGAGGTTAGGGTGGAGGATGCGTTGATACCGAAGAGGAAAGAAGTCAGGAGAGAAAAGGGGGAGTGGTATGAGAAGTTTAGATGGTTTGAGACTTCAGATGGGTTTCTTGTGGTAGGCGGAAAAGACGCAACGACAAATGAAATAGTGGTGAAGAAGTATATGGACGCCAATGACCTTTTTTTCCATACGCAGGCGGAGGGTGCACCGGCGGTAATAGCGAAAACAGCCGGTAAGGACGTTTCAGAGGATTGTCTGAGGGAAATAGCGCAATTCGCCGCTTCTTATTCTAATCTCTGGAAATACGGGTTCTACGAGGGCGAATGTTATTGCGTTACCGGCGAGCAGGTGAGTAAGACACCGCCGTCCGGGGAGTATATAAAGAAAGGAAGTTTTATGGTACGCGGCAAGCGGAAGTATTTCAAAGCGGCGTTAGGGTTGTGTATAGGTATTGAAAAGGATAAAAGCAGGCTGGTTGCATGCCCTTCTTCTGATTCGCAAAAGAACAGGCGGGATATTTTCGTCGAGCTCGAACCCGGTGGCGATTTGGAAAAGAACGAGCTTTCAAAGGAAATTGTGAATTTCTTTCTTGATAGTGCGAAAGAGGAAAAGAAAGAGGAAATTAAGCAAATAGTAACACAAGAGAAGGTATTGAGCCTTCTGCCGCCTGGGAAGTCAAGGATAAAAGGGGTTTATCCACTTCGGAAATAGAATTTACTTAAAGAAGCGTATAGATTGAGCTTGGACGAGCTGGAATATGAGATTTGCAGGATTTGAAAGAATGGGTTGGCATCCTATCCGGCGACCAGGTGAACATCACGTGCCGATGTCGTAGGTTGTGTAAATGAACTTGTCACACATACATACTATCAACATGCTCAGGCGCATCAGGGTGCAATATATTATTCAGACACCACTCACAATATTGCACAGACCATCTCGATTCAACCGTACACGGTCTCCCAAACTTGTCACGACCGTTATAATATACCAACGCCGTAACCTGTATGACATGACCCTCCTCATTACACCGGATGCATTGCCCTTCCCCCGGGTCTAATTTGAACCCCACTTTTTTTATTAATTCTTCAACTTCTTCAGGTGGCTCTTCACACATCTTAAAATGTCCTCTTCCGAAAGGTTGGAATGGAGATGAACCTTACATCAAAAGTTACAGTATAAAAAGCTTTCGGTCAATTATATATATTATAAAAGATGCCAAGTCGAAAAATCAAAATACCTCTCCCGCCAGACCCTTTAGGTCTTTTTGGAAGTAAAGAAGTGGTTGAGTTCCTTGTCCCTGACTTCCCCATCCCTCTCCCCTTCCACGGCGAAGAAGAAGCGGAAGCGAAAGAAGAAGAACATGCGCGGAAGGGTATGGCTTGGTGTTGAAGGGAAGAAGAAAAAGAAGGACTTGTAGAAACCTTGCTATCTAAAGGTCGAGTTAGCGTGTGGATGACATCCTCTCAATATATCTCTTCAACATCCTATCCTGCAAAGCACTATATTTAAAAAGATAACTTCTAATAATCACCCACAGAAGTAAAAAAGTATAATGAAGGGGGGAAAAGAGAAGTGGCAAGAGTGAAGTTGAGCGGTGCGGAGATCGTGGTGGAGGAGTTGAAGAATGAAGGAGTGGAAGTAGCTTTTGGAATACCCGGAGGAGTTTTATTAGATTTATACGACGTGCTCTACGAGGAGAAGGAAATAAGGCATATATTGATGAGGCATGAGCAATGCGCGGCGCACGCGGCTGACGGCTATGCGAGGGTGTCAGGGGAAACGGGCGTTTGTATCGCCACTTCAGGTCCCGGTGCCACGAACCTCGTTACCGGTCTGGCGAATGCGAGTATGGATTCATCTCCCGTAGTGGCATTGACAGGGCAGGTGCCAACTGCTGCGATAGGAAGCAATGCATTCCAGGAAGCCAGCACCTTCACCATAACCATGCCAATCACGAAACACAATTTCCTCGTAAAGAGAACGGCGGATTTACCCAAGGTCATCCATAATGCGTTTTATATTGCTAATACCGGAAGGAAAGGAGTTGTTTTGATTGACCTCCCCAAGGACGTTTTGGCAGATGTAACGGAGGTGAATTTACATCCAAAGGAGACTTTCGCCGGCTATAAACCAAATATAAAACCGAATCAGGTACAGACAAAGAGGGCAGCGGAAGTCTTAGCAAATGCGGATAGACCGCTCATATTGGCAGGAGGAGGTGTTATCATCGCGGGTGCTGCGGAAGAGTTACGTTATTTAGCGGAATTCCTCGGCGCACCCGTAGTAACAACGCTTATGGGTAAAGGAGCGATTCCGGAGGGTCATCCATTCTGCTTAGGCATGGCAGGGATGCACGGGCATATATACGCAAACAGAGCGATTAACGAATGCGATGCAATGCTTGCTGTGGGGACGAGGTTCAGCGATAGAACTACGGGTTGGCAATTAGACCAGTTCGCTCCTGACGCAACATTGATACACGTGGATATAGATGCGGCTGAGATAAACAAGAACATACAGGTGGACATACCAATTGTGGGCGATGTAAAGCTTGCGCTTTCAGATATGATAAAATGGCTGGAGAAGAATAAAAAAACGGAGGGTAGTAGCAAGAGCGTGTGGGTGCAGAGGATAAGAGAGATGCATTCGGCGTGTGAGGAATGCATAAAAGACGTAAGGAGGGAGGGGTCATCAAAGTCGGATAGATTAATAAAAACGATTAGTGGAATACTGGATGACGATGCAATAGTTACAACGGAAGTGGGGCAGTGTCAGATGTTTGCAGCGCATTATTATATGACGAAGAAACCTCGCACTTTTATATCCTCCGGTGGGCTGGGGACGATGGGATTTGGATTTCCCGCGGCGATAGGAGCAAAAGTTGCAGCACCGGATAAGAAAGTAGTGGACATAGCAGGTGACGGAAGTTTCCTGATGACCTGCCAGGACCTGGCGACCTGCGTTGAGAATGATATTCCGGTTGTGGTATGCATCTTCCACAACAGGTATCTGGGCATGGTAAGGCAGTGGCAGGAGCTGTTCTTCGATAAGAAATACTCGCATACAGGTTTGGGAATGACGCCGGACTTTGTTATGTTGGCGGAAGCGTTTGGGTGTTACGGTGAGCGAGTAGAAAAACCGGAAGAGTTGAAAGACGCTTTAAATAATGCATTCGAGTCAGGAAAACCAGCGGTTATTGATATGATTGTGGGTACGGAGGATAAGATATTGCCAATGATTCCGCCGGGTGGTGGTCTAACAGGAATGATAGGAACGGAAAAATGCAAACACGTATAATTTCGTTATTGGTGGAGGATAATCCGGGAGTGCTTACGAGAATGTCGGGCATGTTCACGATGCGAGGAATCAATATCACCTCACTTACGGTTTCACCATGCGAGCAGGAAGGGTTATCAAGGATGACGGTGGCGCTATATGGCTCAGAGAGTGAGTTGGAGAAGGTGCGGAAGCAGCTCAGTAACCTGATAGAAGTGGTAAAAGTGGTAGATTTGGAAGAGAGAGCGACGATTATCCGCGATTTATGCCTTATGAAGGTTCATGTGAAGGATTCAAAATCGCGGTCTGAAGTGATGCAGCTTGCGGAATCTTACGGTGCGGAAATAGCGGATGCTACTCTGGATTCAGTAATACTCGAACTTACGGAAGAGCCTGAGAAGATAGACCGGTTTGTAGAGTTGATGAAACATTTTGGTGTGAAGCAGTTGTTCAGGACGGGAATTACTGCGATAGGGCGAGATTAAGATGAGCATGGAAGAAAAGAAAAAATGTACTTGTTTACCGCTGAGCCCGCAGAGAACACAGAGAATCAGAAAAATCATTTATCTCATCTCATCTCAGCGCTCTCCGTGATCTCGGCGGTAAATAAACACAAATAAAAAATGTCGCTTTCTTTTTTAACGCAGAAACCAACGAAGATTGTTTTAGTAGGTCTCAATTATAAAGACCACGCTAAAGAGCTTGGCATGCCGCTGCCATCGGAACCAATACTATTTATGAAGCCAGTTACTGCATTGATAGGTCATGAGGATAGTATTATGTACCCGGCGCAGGCTACACGCGTTGATTATGAGGCGGAATTAGCCATTATCATAAAAAATGTGTGCAAAGACATTGAACCTGAAGAGGTTATGGAGCATGTGGAAGGCTTTACATGTTTGAACGATGTGACAGCTCGCGATTTGCAGAAGAGAGATGGGCAGTGGACACGGGCTAAGAGCTTTGATACGTTCTGCCCAGTCGGGCCAAGGATCGTTAACGGTATTGATCCCAATAATCTCAAGATTCAGAGTTATCTTAACGGCGAGCTGAGGCAGGATTCGAACACTTCTAATTTTATTTTTAATGCGGAGGAGCTGGTTTCGTTCGCATCGCACGTGATGACTCTGATGCCCGGGGACATAATCGCAACGGGCACGCCAAGTGGGATTGGCGCGATGAAAAAGGGTGATACAATAGAAATAAAAATAGAAGGGATAGGGACATTGAGGAATTATGTGGAATAGAATGAGGTGAGCACCAAATAACAGAAGAGACTATTATTCTCAGAATCAGACGGTGCCACTCACTCTAAAACCGCATCATGCAGCTATCTGAACACCTATTCAAAACGCACTGACAACAAAGTTCAAAATCTTCAGACAATTACAAATTAAAAAAGATGAAAAGAATTATTTCGATATCCCGTAGAACGGACATTCCCGCATTTTACGGGGACTGGTTTATGAACAGGTTGAAAGAAGGTTTTGCTGGTTATATCAATCCTTATGGGGGACAAAAATATATTGTATCTCTTAAGCCTGAAGATGTAGTATGCTTTGTTTTCTGGTCTAAAAATTACGCACCGTTCATCGATAAATTAAAGACTATTGAGGACATGGGTTATAAATTCTATTTTAACTATACTATAACTGGATTATCCGAGATATTTGAATGTAATGTAACATGGGCTATCAATACCTTGAAATTATTAAGCAGAATGTATACACCAAAACAAATAAATTGGAGATACGATCCAATTCTGATTTCAGATTATACAAATTATGATTTTCATGTTGAAAGATTTGAATATATTGCCTCTAAATTAGAAGGATATGTCGAGCGCTGCTATTTTAGTTTTGCGATTCAATATGGTAAAGTCAAAAGCAACTTCGAAAAATTTCAAAAAAACTATGATCTAAAAATTACGGATCCGAATAAAGATTTTAGAATTAAACTCGCAAACGAACTGGCTGGGATTGCTGCCGGATATGGAATTAAAATGTTTTCATGTTGTGGAGATTATCTGATCGGTCCAAAAATAGAGAAAGCTCATTGTATTAGTGGAAAGATAATCGAAGAATTATTCTATAAAAGTGGATTTGAACATCGCGAAAAGCCTACGAGAAAAGAATGTGGTTGTACAGAGAGCACAGATATAGGAACTTATGATACATGCCCAAACGGTTGTATTTACTGCTATGCTAACGTGAATAAAATAAGGGCATATAAACAATTTAACAAGCATGATAAAGACGCAACGTTTTTGGGTTACAGCAAAGTGGAATCCGACGAATGGATAGAAATGGCGAATAATAGGAATAATAAAAGAGATCGCTTTCAAAAGCGTGAGATAGATAAGTTTCAAAGGAAACTGTTTTAAATACTTGAAATAATTCTACATAAGAGAAAATCTCGTAGAAGAACGGATGCGTCTTAATAATAAAATTCTTGAGGAAATTAAGTCCGTATACAGCGACGAAGGTGTTCTTACACTTTCTGAAGATATCGAGCAGAGTTATTCGTATGCTCTGAATCACATGAGTGGATGTGCAGAATATAATGGCTTCATAGAGGGGTTGAGGAAGCCCAGTCCTGAGCACATAAACTCCTCTCTGGCAGCTGCAAAAAATATGTATTGTACCCTACCCACGCAATCAAATTTCTTCACGCTCTATTGAATCACGAAAGCGAACTTTCTGTTGAGCCAGAAAGAGTATATCATTCTTTTTTAGCCCAGCGGGAACTTCAAATAATAGATATAGGTTCTGGCTATGGAACTATTCCTTCTGTAGCTATCGATTTCGCCATTCAACATCAGAAGATTCGGAAATCATTAAAATACCCACTTTTTCCCATGAGCATCACGTATATGCCTATTGACCCTAATTTTGCTCCTCTACAAGTAGGGGATATACTTTTAAAACCCTTAATCCAAACTGCTCATGATTATCTTATCAAAGTAGAAAAAAGCAAAGAGATAACTTTACCTTTTCCTGACAATTCATGTATCTCACGTATTGAAGGATCAATGTGTCCTGATTTAGTGAATTATATCACTATGTCAAATGTATTAACTTGGATAACCGATGGGATGTACACAACAGAGAAAGCTCAGTAAATTGCGGTGGCTCTTCTTAAAATTTGTAAAAATAATACAAAGCACGAGCAAAATTTAATCTTTATAGAACCTAAGCGGGATATGAACAGATCCAATTTTATCACTCGAATTTGTGATTTTTTCCGCGCTCGCGTTTCAAAAATTTTCTTTCCAACTCAGTATTTCACAAAGCAATTGATATCAATAATAAAGAATTCTGCTCAACAAGTAGTGCGTACTAAATGCGGTTTTGAAAAAGTCACTTTTCGCAATCTCGAGGACTCGCCATTTAGACAAAAACGTAAACATAAAATAGCCAAAACAGAATTTGCTTATGGTTGGACAGAAATTCCCTCTAAAGGACGTATAATTGGTAAAATATTAGATCCAGAAAATATAAGATTGGCTTGGGCCAAAGCTCGGTGGGATAGTTACCGTGAAGATATTCCTATGTTGTTCGAATCAAAGCTATTTGAAGGAAACATAGATGAAATGCAATTTTTTGAAGCTAATTTAGACAATATTGCATGCATTTTAGCACATCCTAGTGAGAGAACTTTAAAACTTAGAAGAATTCCTTATCAGATACCTAAACGCAAAGGTAAGTTGCGCACTCGCACTATAACTTCACTAGAAGAAAAGATAATTTCTCAAGCCGTTTTAAACATAATAGGCCCCCTAATAGAAGCAGAGTTTGATAAGCTAGGAGAAAAAGGAGAAACTCAGGATGGCGTGAGCTTTGGATATAGACTTAATTGTCGTGACAAGAAGATTCATCCTTCTGAATGGATATTTCGTCCACCTATTTACCGATATAAAAAGCGTATTCAAAATCTTTCCGATAGAATTGAAAGTGCCCCTGATGACTCAGTTGTCCTATTAACAGACATTGAAAAATTTTACGATTATACCTCAAGAGGAATTATTATCCTTCTTAAAGGATACGTTAAATAAGATTATCCCCAATGAAGAGTCAGAAGTTTATAATATATTAGAATTATTAATTTCAACTGACAAAGGGATCGGCATTCCCCAAAGTTCACCATTGCCGCATTTTCTTGCAAATATATATCTTCACAATAAACTAGATAAAAAAATTATCAACGACGATCATGTAATGTATTATTCTCGATATGTGGATGATATAGTGGTCATTACTACTAAAAACAGTTTGGCTGATATAAAGGATAAAATTAAAAATTGGCTATCGCCTTTAAAACTTAATGAGGATGATAAAACTGATGAACTTAATAAAAGGGAGTTCATCGATAAATTAAAAACAGAAAAGCAAGGTGATCTTAATGAAACGAGTGAAGAGGTTAGAAAAATCATAAAGAAACTATATGTATTACCATTTGGGCTGTATAAAGATTATAAAAAGAATCCCAATGATTTTTCTATGCGGTATTCGCAAGCTTTATCTTTAATCGGGGTTAATCTCCAAGCAAAATGGTTAAAAAGAAAGTTGAATATTGGAATAATGAAATCGGCATGGATATCATTTCGTAAAAAAAGCATGATTAGGAAACTACCTGAAGATGGTAAGGAGGATCAGTGGGCTTCTGAATTCAATAATAGAAACAGCGAATGGTTAGATAGAAAAAACAAAGTTACGAATAAATCAATCCAAATTTTAGAAGAGGCTGAGGAAAAACTAAGTAGTCACGGTGAAGATAAGATTATGGAAAGAAGAGCACGATTTGCAATTTATCGTTTAGGCCTTTTAACTAATCCGAGAGTACTCGACCTTATTTTTAAGCTTATTAGGAAGTCTAGCATAGCGCCAACCGCATTAAGAGCACTTGAAGCATATCCTGAAGCTAGAGCCTTTCTCCAAGATTACATAAAATCTAAACCTTTGCCGTACTTTTCATCCTTGGCGCTCTTATCGCTAACATGCATAGACAAAGATGCCGCAGCTAAAGAAGCATTTTCAATATTGAACTCGAATAATTTACCAGCATTTCAAAAATATGTTGTTGCAGAAACACTTTTGAATACACTGACACATCCTGAAAAAGGTGCTATATCCACTATTTACCAAATATGGCATTCTAATAAGACTCCCTCAATAGCTCCTTTTACTTCACTTTTATCTGATAAAGAAAAATACAAAAGAGATATAGAAAATAGGGCATTTGATTTAGACGAGGGTTCTTTTGTTAGGTTGTCCTGTCAATTTAGCTTTTATTATCCTGGAAAAAATCCTTTAGATTTACCTGAAATTGATCCTCCCAATTATAAATCAGAATACTATCCAGTTTTACCACCCATAGGTGGTTATTACTATTATGGTGGTTTATTCTCTTAAGTTCACTTACGCTAACTCGGTCCCAAACGGAGCACGATTGGCTATTAAAGATCAGCCCTATTTATGATACAGTTATGTAATTTATGGTGGCATTATTCTGCTCGTGGTACAGGAATGGAAGAGATTGAAATGATAGTTTGTTCGTAAGGTTAGTGCTTTGCAAGTTCCTTTAGATAGCTGGTTGGAAAATATACCGAAGTATTTATAAGGTACTTCGCTATTATTTCAATTATGTTCAATGAAGGATTGATTAAAGCGGACCTCGAAGTTCTACGACTACTCCTTTATGAAAAGATGAATATATCTCAGATTTTATAGTCCGAAATTGGATAATGTGCAACTTCTTTTATCCGCGAAACGTTATATAAAATTCCGAACCCGCTTTAAAGAGGTGCGAAGATGAGTAAAGAAAACAAAAAATCAGAAGCAATTAAACGTTTACAATCCTTGCGGAATATTGGTCCAGTTACAGCAGAGAGACTTTATTCAATCGGGATTGAAACACCAGAACAAATGAAACGTTCTGACCCGGAAGAAATATACGAAAACTTAAAGAAAACGGAAGGTGGGAAACTGGATAAATGTGTATTGTATCAACTTCAGGGATCAGTTTTAGAAGTTTGTGGAGCTTCAGAGGGGGTATTGGGAGAGGCGACATGAGTGTGAGATATTGGTAAAAAGCAACAATATCTTTAATCTCTAACTTAATCTTTTATTATGGACCTGTTTGAAAATATCTTGTCGGTTTCAGTTGAAGAGATTGAACTAGAATTGAGAGGTTTTTCAAAAATACCCTGGTTCGATTATTGGTTGAACCCTAGAAGGTTAAGAGGAAGCGACTTTTTGATGAGATGGTCACAAGGAGTCTGGAGTGAACATAGATTGGAACAAGCTGTGAACGAAACGGGAAAATACTATGCAGTTCCTTATGGACCAAGTGGAGTTGCACCAACAGACGATGTTAGAGAATTTGAATTATATTTTGAACGGTTAGATAAAGCAGGACACGGTAATATTAAACGGCCAGATCTTTTGATTTTCAAAAAAAGCGATCAAAACATAATTGATAGTTTTATAAGGGATTTAGGAGGAATTGAAGAACTACCATTTATTGAAGAAGAAAAGTTAAACATCTTATTAGATAAATCTTTGATTGCAGTAGAGTGTGAAAATAGTCTTTGGAAGGCTGAAAAAATGCCCGATTTCAACTCTGAACTTAAACCCTATAAACGGTTAGGAGGAAAATTAGGATTGAAAAAAAACGCTGTCCTCCCTACTGTTATACTAAAAGAAGAAGATAGAGGACCTCTTTTTGATTGGCAAAATAGTAACGGTATTAAAATCCATATCTGGCACGTTTTCTATGACAGAGCTTATGGACTGTCACTAGATGACGCCCAGAGATTAATTGATGAAGGTTTAATTGAAACAACAATCCAAATCTTTCAAGCTCCCGGTGGAGCAACAACGAAAAAGGGCATCTATAAAATTTATTATCACTACGCATACCCAGTAGGCGTTTCAGAAGAAGAACCAGAGCTAGAATCAGCATATATAGAAGATAAAAATGGTCACATCTTACCCTACGTGAAATTTAAAGGAGGAAAACTGAAACTTCTCTCCGAAGCATTAAAAGTTTTAGAGGAAGCAAACACTAGATAAAATGAATGTAACCCAAAAACTACACCAAAAACTCCCTCAAAACTGGGACGAAAGAGAAAAGCTACGAGAGAAAGGACAATTCTGGACACCTAAATGGGTTGCAGAAGCTATGATTGCTTATTTAGTTGAGGATACAGATTTGATTTTTGACCCTGCAGTGGGTAATGGAGCTTTTTATAATGCATTAAAAAACCTACAACCTAAATCAAATAAAAAAATAACATTTTATGGTAATGATGTAGACGAAAATGTAATTAAAGAAGGTATAGAGGAGGGCATATTTGATTCAGATTTTATATTTGAACTGAATGATTTTATCATCTCACCACCTAATAGACAATTCAAAGCCATAGTTGCAAATCCGCCATATATACGCCATCATAGATTACCTTTACATATAAAAAATAAATTGAAAAAAATAAGTCTAAAAATTATGGGATTTACACTTGACGGACGTGCTGGGTTGCATATTTATTTTTTAATTCGAGCACTTGACCTATTAGAGCCAAACGGTAGGTTAGCTTTTATTATGCCTGCAGATACTTGTGAAGGTATATTTGCAAAAAAGCTTTGGAATTGGATTGCAAATAAGTATTGTTTAGAATCGGTGGTCACTTTTTTACCCGAAGCTACTCCTTTCCCAAAGGTTGATACCAATGCTGTGGTATTTTTGGTCAAAAATAAAAAAGCATCTAAAACTTTTTTTTGGGTTAGATGTGAACAAGTTTATTCAAATGACCTAAAAGAGTTTATCCTATCTGGATTTGAAGAGAAAGACTTTCAGACTTTAACTATCATAAAGCGAGATCTAGATGAGGCATTGATAACGGGATTATCTAGATACCCCAACAACGAAACATATTCAAAATATCGTTTAATAGATTTTGCTGAAGTAATGCGTGGTATCGCAACTGGCTCGAATGAGTTTTTCTTTTTAACAAAAAAACGAGCTGAAGAGTTAGAAATACCTGAGGAATTTTTGATCCCTGCAATAGGTAGAACAAGAGATGTAAATGGAGTCACAATAACTAAACAAACTTTGTTAGAATTAGAAAAAAAAGGCCGACCCACTTTATTATTTTCTCCTGATGGAAGAAGACTTAAAGATTTTCCAATTAAAGTTCAGGAATATTTATTAAATGGAGAAAAACAAGGAATTAACAAAAAAACATTAATTGCTACCAGAAAACCTTGGTATAAAATGGAACAAAGGGAAATTCCAAAATTTTTATTTGCATATTTAGGTCGAAGAAACGCACGATTTATAAAAAATGAGGCGGGGGTTGTTCCTTTAACTGGTTTTTTATGTGTATATCCCAAATCAAACGATACAGGATATGTTGAGAAATTGGGGGAGATATTAAAACATCCAGACACCGTGGAAAATTTATCATTAGTCGGTAAAAGTTATGGTGGTGGTGCAATTAAAGTTGAACCACGGGCATTAGAAAATCTACCAATCCCCGAATATATTATCAAAAAATTTGACCTTACTCTAGAACACACATCAATACAAACGTTTTTGCCTCTTTGAATAATCGGGCAGGGGAGTTAAGCTTCTCGACTTAAACTCCTAACGTGTTACACACAAGACCGAACCTTTATATCCTTTATAACCAGTAAAGGTAAGATATGAACATAAGTGGAAAGCCGAAAACCTTCTGGACTTGCTTGGTTTTATTTGTTGTCGGCGTTGTGATTGCAGTAAATACTTGCCATTATCCTTAGCTGCTTAAAATTAATTCAAATGTTCCTCTATTCAGCTCTACTCCTTTATTGCTCTGCATTTCTGAGAATTTACGAAATAAAGCGAATGTTATAGGTATTATGAGCTGTTGGAAAATATACCGAAGTATTTATATAGTACTTCGCTAGAATCAGATGATGGCTGCAGATTTGACATATTTATGAATAAGGTTTGTAATAGCTTAGATATCCTAATATAACACTCAGTGTTCAAAGATACCTATCACTGATAGTTATATATACGTATCACTTTATACTGATAATTGGAACGTATTCCTGATAATCTTGATGCATTAACAAAATACGGAAAAATGGGCCGAGAAACAGCACATGAAACCTGTAATAAGCTATTGTTATTATTATAATAGCCATAACACTGACTATCACAACTATTTATAGCACGTGTTGCTTTTTAATCTTGGGTGATGATTATGCATTCAGACATATTAAAACAAAACATCGAGACTTTGCCGCACCGCGCTTTATTAATGTCCGCAGGCGTAAAAGAAGAAGATTTTGACTTAGACAAACCTTTTATCGGTGTTGCAAATAGTTATAACAACATTATTCCGGGGCATATTCACCTGAATGAACTAACGCGTGAGGTAAAGAGAGGAATTAGAGATGCAGGCGGAGTTCCATTAGAATGGGGCGTCCCTGGTGTCTGTGATGGCATCGCAATGTTTGTAGAAATGAGATTGTCTCTCCCAAGCAGAGAGCATATTGCAGATAACATCGAAATAATGACATTATCGCATTCTATGGATGGCTGGGTTGGCGTAACAAATTGCGATAAAATTACGCCCGGGATGTTAATGGCTGCGGGTCGTCTTAATTTACCGGCAATTATGCTTACCGGTGGACCGATGAAAGCAAATATCGTAGAAGGAAAGAAGCACCATCCCATTGAAGGCTTTGGTGTCGTTGGTCAGGTTAAAGGAGGTGTGATAAGTGCGGAAGAAGCGGAAAAAATGCTTCCGCTTATGGTTTGCGGTGCAGGTTCTTGTGTCGGACTTTTTACTGCAAATACCATGGCTGTTGTTACTGAGGTATTGGGCATGTCACTGACGAAATGCGCAACGACCCTGGCGATAGACCCGGTGAAGAAAAAACAAGCGTATGAATCAGGAAGAAGAATCGTAGAACTGGTTAAAGAAGATATTAAGCCACGCGATATAATGACAAAAAATGCATTCGAGAATGCAATAAGGGTTGATATGACGATGGGTGGGTCAACAAATACTGTTTTACATATCCCCGCGGTAGCCAGAGAAGCGGGCGTTGATATAAACGTAGATATGTTCGATGAGATATCAAGCGAGACGCCGAATTTATGTAAGATAATCCCAGTGGGGACTCATGAGATGGCAGACGTTGACAGAGCAGGTGGCATTCCCGCAGTTCTTAACCGCTTAAAGGATATGATAAACGATTCACCAACGGTAAATGGAAAATCAATAAAGGAGATAGCAGAAGAAGGAAAAGTGCTGGATGACGATGTTATCCGAACTTTGGATAACGCATACTTTTCTGAAGGCGGTATAGCGGTATTAAAAGGAAACATTGCGAACAGCGCAGTAATAAAGCAAACCGCGGTTGACAAAGAGATGATGGTTCATTCAGGTCATGCTAAGGTGTTCTACACTGAAAAAGATTTGTTAGATGCGATAGAAGCGAAAAGGATTGTTGAAGGTGATGTTATCGTGCTACCATTCCAGGGCCCAGCGGGTGCACCGGGAATGCCGGAAATGCTGACGCCAACCGATGCGATAATGGGTGCAGGCTATAAAAGGGTGGCGCTAATCACTGACGGCAGATTCTCAGGTGCTACCACCGGTCCTTGTATTGGGCACGTTGAGATGGAAGCGTATAATGGTGGTGCAATCGCCGCAATAAAAGATGGTGATATCGTTGAGATTGATATTCCAAACAGAACGCTTGATGTAAAATTAAGCGATGCTGAAATTGAAGAGCGGTTGAAGCATGTTAAAGCACCAGAACGAAAACTTACGCCGTTATTAGAATCATACCGGAAGAAGTTTACTGGCGTTAATTGTTATGGTAAAAAGTAAAGTTTACAAATTTTTGCCATTCAGAAGTGGGTGTGTTCAGAACTCTGACTAAATCAAAAAGCTTTTATACCTGTTAGAATAACTGAGGTGATAAGTAAGAATTCACGTCAGGTGAGGTATATGAAGCGACTAATAATCATCGCACTCATGTTAATTCTGCTCTTGCCTCCTGTTCAGGCATTGCAGATGCTATCTGGGGATCAGGTATCGATTGATTCCCCGATAGATGATGATGTTTTCGCATCAGGTGGTACGGTAACTATCAATGCTCCGGTTGCGGGAGCTGTAATTGCAGGCGGCACTATTATTATCAATGCACCGGTAAGCGGGGATGTTTTTGTTGCTGGTGGACAAATAGTACTTAATTCTGATGTTGAAGGAAAAATTGTGGCTGCCGGTGGAGATATAGATTTGAGAGGTGATGCAAAAAATGCGGTCATTGCAGGAGGAAACGTTAATATCCACTCTACCGCGGTTATTAGCAGGGATGCTGTCATTGCTGGTGATACTGTTTCCAATGCTGGTACGATTATAGGCAACTTAACCGTAAGAGCCGAGGATTTCCAGAATACAGGAAGTGCGGGCAGTGTAGATTTTAAGAAAAGTGAAGGTCTGCAAGGTTTACAACAAGTAATGAATATATTTAGTATTCTCGCGACTGTTGGATTCCTGATAATCGGTATAATCTTGCTCAAGTTGTTCCCGGCACAATTCTTTAGCGTTGAAGAGGAAGTAAGGAAATCTCCTGTGAAAAATACCTTAGTAGGATTTGTTCTTATAATCGCATCGGTAATTTTGATATTCTTGCTTGCTGTAACCCTTATCGGTTTTCCTGTTGCATTAATTATGGGAATGCTCTTTATCATAGCATTGATGCTCTCCGGTCTTTTCGTATCATTCGCCGTCGGCAGGAAGATTATTGACGTGTTTAAAGTTAAGACCAGCGATATACTGATTTTTCTCCTCGGCTTCGTCATTTTAAGCCTGCTCGTCAGAATTCCATACGCAGGTGCGTTAATAGGTATTGTAGCAATTAGTTTGGGATTTGGTGCGATTATTTATGCATTGCGTAAGAACTGGCAGAGCATAACTACCAGTTTTACCTGAATTTAAATATGGAAAGGGAGAAGGATGTTAGCTTGATGTAGTTCCGTTAACGATATTTTACCGCATCAACCGCCCGAATAAGCTGTTCAGCCCTCTTCTGCGCTGTTTAGCCACCATCTCTTCCCACTCTTCCACCGCTTTTTTCTCTTTGTCGCCAGTATAACCTGCTTCTGATTTTTCCTTTAATCTGTCTAACTCACCGTAATCTAACCACGCTCCATGACAGCCAAGACAGACATCTATTTCTACATCTTCAGCATATTCTAAGTCCATCAATCCGCCGCAACGAGGGCATACCAGTTTACTTTCACTTTGCGTGCCTATCCGCTTTGTCAGGTAATTGGCAAGTTTTCTGTCGCCAAGTATCTTTTTGAGTTCGTTATTGTCAAACCATATACCCTGACATTTGGGACAGACATCTATGATAACATTAGGACCTAATACATCCACTTCCACCTTCTTCATCTCCACCCAGCATCTTGGGCACTCTCTGGTTTTTTCCATCGGTTTCTTGTTATACATACATTCATAATAGCACACTGCATTAATAAATGTTGTTCAAGGTCTAAAGAGACCACAGATACCGGCTTATTCATACAACACGGTTAGCTTAGTAACCTATGAGTAGAGAATGGAATAGGCATGAACAAAAAGAGATGACTGTGGAAGCATTTAATGGCGGTGCAATCGGTGCATTACAAGACGGTGATATAATAGAGATTAAAAATAAGAATATAAGATTTTCCACATACAGAATTTCTTCCATTTTTACCAAATATGTTCCTATTATTTATTTTTCTTTTTTACGTAACGCACTGCCATGCATATCACTGCTATCCCTACCCCCGCTATTAACACTCCAAATATAGCATAGTACACAAACAGATCCTTTTCTATGGGCGTTGATTCAATTGTTGGAATTACAACTACTTTTGGCACTGCTAACAGCGCGAAGACAGAGAAGTGATCTACTCTTGTGGTTGCTTTATTCTTGTCCCAATCAACAGTTGTATCAAGTGCCTTCCATTCGTCATCTTCATAGGTATGGATTTCCAGAAAAATACTAACTATCTTCTCTTCTCCCTCTGTTTCCTCTTCGGATGCAAGCTCTACCTTGAGTTCTTCAATTATCTCAAAAAGCAGGTCTTTTTCCATCTCAAATAGTTCTGCAAGGAGCTCTTCTTCTGCCATTGGTTCTCCAGACAGATCAGACGCGGGCACTGCTAAAAGAGTTTCAAATAGCTCTGCACCTTCAAAAACTTTATATTCTACTATTTCATCGAAATATATTGAAATTTCCACTGTTTTATCAAATCTCGCACCTGATAGCTCGAAGTTATATGCCTTTTCCATACTCCAAATAGCATTTGATGGTGCCACTTCAGGTAGATCTGAAGTAGAAGTGATTGTAACTGATGTAACTGGATCCACAGATTCACCAGTAGCATCCCTTAGAGTTGTTTCCTCACTCATTGCCAAAGAAGCTCTCTTATCTAATGACTCAGCTATGGTTACAAGAGATTCCAACACTTCGATTGAACATTTATACGTGACCCAATCAGGATTAACACCCTTCTCAATTGCAATCTCTCTTACCTTAACTTCAACCATATCATATATTTCATTATCTGTCATCAATGTATCTTCTAATGTATATGTATAACTCCCTTCATACAAAGTTATTCCAATCTTCTTTACCGTGTAATCTACCGTTATATCAACTGTTCTAACTGCTGATTTTACCTCTGGAATAGAAGATACTATTGGAATCAATGACAGCACTATCAATATACTTAGTAAAATAGCTATTGTTCTCATGATTTTTTCACCTCTAACATTATTAGGCTTTGTTAGTAATTTAAAGGTATTGCTATGCCAGTGATTAACTACCTTCACCGTTCAGTTAAAGCTATTTTACCAGTTGCAGTTTAAAGATAACCCCCTTATCAACCACGTTCTTTCGAGAAAAGCCTATTCCCGGCGAAGAAAGAATCTCTTCAATCTCACGCAATGTCAGAGAAGAGTGAGCCCGGACTATGTTGAGGAAAAGAAAAGATAAAAACCAGCCATACCGGCTTCTTACCTCTGCGTTTATTTCTTTTGTGGTGTCACGCCTTATATCATAAATCCAGGCTTCGCCATTCTTTTTAAGAACACGATGGATCTCCTTTATGCATTCGGCGGGTCTTAACCAGTGGTGTAAGCTGAGCGTGCTTACTACGAGGTCAAAATATCCATCTTCAAAAGGTATATTTGCCGCATCGGCACGTTGAAACCGCACGCCGCGGTCAGAGAATCCCTTATTTTCTGCATTTTTACGCGCTATCTCCACCATAGCTGGCGAGATGTCAATACCGATTATTTCTAAACCCGGGGCTCTCTTAACAATCTCGAGGGGAAGATAGCCCGGACCTGTTCCTGCATCGAGTATTCTTCCAGAAGCTATCGTTGTGGTGACCTCTTCTGCTACCACTTTACACAAATCTCTTAACGGCGGGCTTTTTCGCGCAAGCCATGAATATACCCGCGCTCCAGGGTTAGGGATGCTTTCAATTTTTAACCGTTTTTTCATGATACTGATTTTTAGACTATAAAAACGCTATTCCAGAATGATGATTAAATATATTACAGAAAGTTGGAAAATAATATATATCATACCAGCAATAAAATTATAAAGTATCGGAAAAAAAGACAATTCTTTAGTAAATATATATATAAATATTTTGGGCAATATGAAGGGCATAAAATTTGAGGGAGAAGAAGAAAAATACAAAATTACGGTAATGGCTCTCCTTTTAGTTGGCGCTTGCCTTCTCACGTATTATTTTCATGCGGTGCTTGGAACCGGCACTGTTTTTACCCACTTCTTTTATATTCCAATTATTTTAGCATGTCTTTGGTGGAGAAGAAAAGGTTTGGTGGTGGCGATATTTTTAGCGGCAATGCTGCTTTTCAGCCACATTTTTATTAGAGAAGATGTGGTGGCTATTAATGAGTATCTTCGAGCTCTTATGTTTATATTTATTGCCTTTGTAGTTGCTACGTTAAGTGAGCAGATTGCGAAGGCGTATGGGGAGATAAAAAGGGAGAAGAAATTTTCGGAAAATATAATAGCTACCATCTCGGATTCTTTGCTTGTTCTCGATAATGATTTGAGAATAAAGAGAGCAAATCGCACCTTCTATGAAACGTTTCAAACAGAGCCCGAAAAGGTAATAGGCAGCAGCATAACCGACATAACGGGAGATAAAGATGGAAAACTCAGCACTGATCTAACCAAACTATTTGGAACCGAAGATATACTGGAGAACTTTGAGTTGCATTATCCGTCAGAAAAACTGGATGAACGGATATTCAATATCACGGCGCGAGGAATAATAGTTGCAGAAGAAGAAGAAGAAGAAGAATTGCTCGTAATAGAAGACATCACCGAGCGTAAGCGAGCGGAGGAAGCGCTGCGAAAAGCACATGACGAACTGGAACTTCGGGTAGAGGAACGAACCACCGAACTGGTGCAAGCAAACGAAGAACTGAAGCGAGAAATCAGCGAGCGTGAACATGCGGAAAAAAGAGTAAAAAACCTCGAGCTACCTGCGTTGCATAGATTATTCAAGCAAGGAAAATGCTATTTAATCACAGAGGAAAAACCAGATATGAGTTTCAAATTGTTCGGTAAACTGATCGAATACAGGTTTAAAGGGCTGCTCATTTCACGGATTCATCCTTCGCACATTCAAGAGGAATACAATATAAAGGATGTGGATGTCCCGATAATCTGGCTAACACATATCCAGGAAGAAAAATGTATTGTTCCAACAAATATAACACAGTTGAGCATAGCAGTAAAAGAATTTGTGGAAAATGACATTGAGAGCGTAATCATGCTGGAAGGTTTAGAATATTTCATTGACCAGAACGGATTTGAGGTTGTTCTTCGGTTCGTCGAATCGCTGGCAGACTTCGTCACGACAAGCAAGTGTCGCTTGATAATGCCATTCGATACGCTAACATTGAGTGGAGTTGAGTTGCATCAGTTGGAGCGAGAGACAAATGTGATGAGTGCTAAAGAGGTGGCGGTGCTTATTTAGTAATTGCTCAAAAAATTGTTCGATATTTGCAATAAAGATTGAAATAGAGCAACACTTTTATATTAACGTTACGAATTATAAATAATTAATGATAAATAATTCCCCTCCCCGGCATACAGACTCGATGCCGATACGAGTTTTGCATGTGGATGACGAGCCGGCGCAGCTGGAGATAACGCGAGTATTCGTGAAAAGGGTAGTGAAAGGCGATTTTGATATTGTCAGCGTGGTTTCGGCAGAGGAAGCACTGGAAAAACTTGAAACAGAGGAGTTCGATGTCGTTGTTTCCGATTACAAGATGCCGGGGATGGATGGAATAGAACTTTTGGATGCTGTAAGAAAAGGAGACAAATATGCGGATACGCCTTTTATCATTTTCACTGGTAAGGGTGGAGCAGAAGTAGCAAAAGAAGCTTTAAAGAAGGGCGCGGAGCGATACATCACGAAGATAGGGAACCCTTTAACTCAGTGCCGTGCACTGACACGTGCTATATACGAATTGGCGCTGGAGAAGAAGAAAAAGGGAAAGGAGAAGGAATAAAGGTAGAAGTGTGCAATAAATGCGATAAAAAGCTACAAAATCATGATGCCTTTTGTAAGTCAAGTCCGAAGAAATAAGTATGCAAAAGAGGTGGAGGTGCTTATTCTGGATTAAAACTTTTTAGAAAAAAGTTTATCAAAAATAGTTGTTGTGATTTTCCACACTTTATTGAGCACGTTCCAATAGCCACTTCCAGAGAGGCAAGAATCTTACTCTTCTACCATTTTTTTCCTCTTCTTCTTCCTCTTCATAATCCCAGGTGATAACGAGCAAATTATTGCAGTTTAACTCTTCGCTTGCTTTTAGCAATCCCTTTATTTCCCTTCTTTCTATATCGTCTCTACCAGAGGAATAGGTCACCTGAATTAACTGTCTTATCTCCAACTCTTCCTTCAAAACGAAATCCACCTCTCTTTGCTGATGGTCCTTCCAGTAATAGATTTCTAAAGCGGAATTCGTGGATTTCCTTCTTAACAACTCTATTACAACGAGATTTTCCATCAATTTGCCAATATTCTCTGAGAACCGGAAACCCTTCACATAATAGAATCCCGTATCTATAATATATACTTTTCTTACGGAACGGATTTGCTCAAAAGCAGAGTATCCGAACTTTTTTAAGAATATGAACATCCTTGCGAGTTCCAAATATTTTGAGTGCCTTTCCACTGTGTCCAAACTGACACCCAATAAGTTCTTCAGTCTGTTAAAGGATTGAAAAGAAGAAATACCGGTGATATACGCACCAACGAGATTTTCCAATTTTTCTATCTCCCTTATCGAGAATCTCCTTACTACGTCTTTTGCAGTTATATCCACAAAATAATTGATTAAGAGCTCTTTTTTTCTTGTCGGTGAATCGGACAGAACCACTTCGGGAAATCCACCGTATTTTAAATAGAGGTCAAACAGGCTCCGTATTTTTATTCTGCTTTTAATAACGTCCAGAAAACTTCTCAATTTCAAACCGTTAAATGCGAGAAATTCGTTAAAATCTAAAGGGAACACCTCTATATCCACATGACGTCCTGTAAGGGCGGTTGATATCTCTTTGCTCATCAGTTTAGAGGACGAGCCTGTAACAATTGTTTTTACTTTCTTTGATTCAATTAAGTATCGCACGAATTTCTCCCAGCCTCGAACATTTTGCACTTCATCCAGAACAACTAAATGGTCGGCGGAAGGGCTTAAATTTTTCAAGTATGTCTCGTATATTTTAAACAAATCTTTAACATCCAGCCCGGCTGTGAATCTTGGGTCTTCGAAATTAACGATTAGCGTTTCGTTAGCCTCAAACTCTTTCATTAAATCTTTAACGAACAAATAAGCGATGGATGATTTCCCTGCTCTCCTCACGCCAGATAAAACAAGTGCTACTCTGGCACCAAATAAACTTTTCATTCTGGTCTGATATGCGGGTCTATCAACCAGTTTTTCATCGAAATTCCCCCAGAAGTTCCAATCTGCTAATATTTCCAATATCTCTCTTTCGTTCATACTAATAATATTTACACTGAAATAGTTAAAGTTTATCGGTTAAATTTAATAAAAACTTACCGATGTGTTGACATTTATAACCACAAGATTAGATTACACAGATTGTATTTGTTTATCGCGGAGAGCGCGGAGATGACGAAAAATCTTCCAGCTCACGTTTGAGCGACCTTCTCACGACTAATTGCCAATCGACATTCGGCAATTCTTTCATCTCTTCTCTCAACTCTTCAGGGATTTCTATTACAAATTTAGCCATACTTCTCACTGATAATACTGTTGGCAATGGGTATATAAATAACTTCCTATTTCCTGGTGCTTGGAACCTGAGATTGTTAGAAAGGGGACAAAATTTTTGACGCTTTATTCAGGTACAGGTGAGCGTATCCACCTCACCTCATCTCAACTTCACATTCGATGAATAAAAAATGCACATTATTCCAATTTTTGTTTCAAATATATATCAGTAAAATTGCAAACGATTGACAAAAAAATTCATCATTACGGAAAGTTTTTAAGGTAAGTTTAGAATATTTTTACGTGGGTAAGGCAAAAAAACAATAGGAGGTGAATGTAAAAAAAATGAACTTGGGAAACATGAAAGTTGGACCGAAATTGTTTGGGGGCTTTGGCGTCGTGCTGATATTGACGGCAGCACTGGGAATAGTTGCATTTATGCAAATAAACACCATGCAAGAGCAAACCGATTTGATGGAAAAATCGGCAGACCTGAAGGTGGAAATGAAAACAGTCAGACAACAGGAAAAGAACTACGTAATAAGAATGGACCAAGCGAGTATTGACAATACCAACGCCGCCGTGACGAAAGTAAAGGCTCTGACGACAGAGCTTGGAGCAATGGTGCAAACCGTGGAAGGCAGAGCGGCAATAGATGAAGCCAAGTCAGAGATTCCGAAGTATGAGAGTGCCTTTGACGAGCTTCAGACACTTACAAAGCAGAAAGACGACCAATTAGCGACCGTTGAAAATGATGCACGGGCTATAGAGACTGTGATAAAAGGCAGTTCCGCAGACCAGGCGACCGAAGATAAACTGATGATTAATCTGTTAATTATCAGGCGAGCGGAAAAGAACTACGTTGCAAGGGAAGACGACCAATACGTTACTCAGGTAGCGGACGAGGTAAACATGTTGAAGGCAGATGCCGATGCAGCAGCGATTACGGGAGCGGAAAAGAGCGCAATAAAAAGTGCGGCAGATACGTATCTGAAGGACTTCAATGCATTCGTGAGCACGACGCACGACTTTGAGGATATCCAGTCAACTGACGGTCCGTTGGTACAATCAGGACGTGCTATAGATGCTGCGTCAACCAGTCTGCTTGGGACTGCAAAGGCAGAAGCGGCAAAGGCAGCTTCAAATGCCATTATGTTCGTGGTAGTATTCATTATCGCAGCGATCGCAGTCGGTGTAGGAATCGCAGTTATCGTTACCAGGTCAATCGTCGGACCAGTTACTGACGTGGTAAGGGTAGTGAAGGACTTCGCGGTTGGTAAACTCGGCAGCCGAGCGGAAACAAAAGCATCTGGTGAACTCATGGAAATGCGCGACACCTTGAACCAGTTCGGAGAGGAGTTGCAGGGTATTGTCAAAGACGTCAGTAACGTAACAGGGAGCATGGCTGCGGGGGACTTAGGCGCAGATTTCACCGCCAAGACACCCGGGGAGTTCAATGCGATAAAGGACAACCTCAACAAGGCTAACGAGAGTTTATCGGATTTGATCTCAGAGCTACGAGGCGCAGTGGATAACGTCGCAGCGGTAAGCAAAGAATCTTCTTCTTCCGTACAGCAGGTGAATTCCGGTATGCAGCAGATTTCATCAGCATCGCAGCAGATTTCAAAGGGTGCGCAGGAAACTTCGAGCACCGTTGGTGAAGCGGCGAAGGAGGTTAAGGAGACGAACGCAGTGTTACAGCAGATGCAGTCGAATGCCGAGGAATCAAATAAGTACGCCGATGAGAGTTCGGAAAGCGCAAAAGAGATGAGCGAAGTGTCTATAAAATCGTCAGAAGGGATGAAGGAGATACAGGATGCGATCGCAGGTGCGACGGAGGTAATAAAAACCTGGGCGGTTCGATAGAGCAAATAGGACAGACTACGGAGATGATAGAGAGCATTGCAGACCAGACGAATCTATTGGCACTGAATGCCGCGATAGAAGCGGCACGTGCCGGAGAACATGGACGTGGCTTTGCCGTCGTTGCCGAAGAAGTACGAAAACTGGCTGAGAACTCGAAGAAGTCAACCGCAGAGATAGATACAATGATAAAGACCTTGCAAGAGGAGATGGAGAAAGTGATGAATGCCACAGAAGCCATCACGCAGCGTGCCGAGGTAGGTCGTGAAGACCTCGAAAAGGTGGTATCGAGCGTAGAGAAAACCTCAGGCATGATTGATGACATCAAGAGCAGGATGGGGCAAATTACAGAGGGTGCGAGAAAAGGTGCGGAGAGCATGGGAAGAGTATCGAAGGGCGTGGACGAGATTGCAAGTTCGTCAGAAGAGGCGGCATCGTCGGCAGAAGAAAGTTCTTCCGCAGTAGAAGAGCAAACGGCAGCCGTAGAACAGCTCAGCGGTGGTATCCAGAAACTTTCGGAGATTTCTGAACAAGCAGCAGCGATGATTGCGAAATTTAAATTGAAGGGAGGAGCAGGTAAGAAAGAAGAAGTTGCAAACTCAGCAGCAAAAGTAGAGTAAAGAGGCGGTAAGTCTCATTGAGAAATTCTTTCTCGAAACCGTAGCGGCAATGGGTAGGAGCGAAGGAAAAGGAAAAAGGAACTGAAGATAATCTTGTGACTGCGATGTATATACGATAAGAAGTAACTGCTCAATCTTCAGTTGACTTATAGATTCCAAATGGGTGCATTACGCGTTTCTTATTGGGTTGCCTTACCCACAGGCTCCTTGTTTGCCTCCTCAGTAATGCACCCTTTGGAATTTTTCGATACAGTATTTTTGAGGAGTTGCTTATTGTAAAGGGGGGGGCATCTACTCCCTTTTTGAACCTGTTTATTAGTAAAAATAGAAGAAGAAAAAACGTGGGCTTGGCTAATGCCGAGCGGGAAAATATATAAGGTGATGACAAATCCAGAAGGATGGGGAAATGAGCTTGGATGCGATTTTAAAACGGGGTCAAAGCTATTTGATCGAGGAGGGAAAACCTGATACGAGTTTCAAATTGTTCAGCAAACTGATTGAATACGGGTTTAAAGGGCTGCTCATCTCAAGGACTCATCCTTCGCACGTTCACGAGGAATACAATGTAAAGGATGTACCAATAATCTGGCTGACACATGTCAGAGGAGAAAACCATGTTGTTCCGACAAATATAGCACAATTGAGCATAGCAGTAAAGGATTTTTCGGAAAAGGGGGTTGAGAGTGTAATCATGTTGGAAGGTTTAGAATATCTCATTGCCCGGAACGGATTTGAGGTCGCTCTCCGGTTTGTCGAATTAATGGTGGATATTGTCACGATAAGCAAGTGCCGTTTGATTATACCTTTCAATGCGCAAACATTAAGCGAGGTTGAGTTGCATCGGTTGGAACGAGAACTAAATGTAATCAGAACCATATAAACCAACCAATTTTTATGGGAGGTGAAACGATCGCTTCTTAAACATCTGAGAAATAAGACTTATATACAAAAAATTTATAATCCATTTTATAATACAAGCTGTGAAGATATGCCGAATTGTTTAGTGTATTTTAAAAATAAAAACACTCTTAATCATGTGTTGATGAATAGAATCAACGAGATGAAAAAGAGATGTATGCAACGAGAATAAGTTCCCTGCCCCCGTATCTTTTCGCGGAAATAGACGAGAGGAAGAATGAAGCTAAGAAGAAGGGTGTGGATATAATAGACTTAGGCGTAGGTGACCCTGATTTGCCAACGCCTCAGCACGTAGTAGATGCGATTTGCCACGCAGCAAAAGACCCTTTGAATCACAGGTATCCCTCTTACGAAGGAATGCGCTCTTTCCGTGAAGCAGTAGCCGCATGGTATAAGCAGAGGAAGCAAGTGAGTTTAGACGCAGAGGATGAAGTTCTAACTTTGATAGGGTCGAAGGAAGGGATAGCACATTCAGCATTCGCTTTTTTAGACCCGGGCGATATTGCTCTTGTCCCTGACCCTGCATATCCGGTATATAAAAATGCAACGATATTGGCGAATTCGATACCGCATTCAGTTCCTTTAACGGAAGAGAACGAATTTAAGCCAGACCTGGAAAGCATAGATAGCGAGGTGGCGAGAAAAGCAAAAATCATGTTCTTAAATTATCCGAATAATCCCACTGCCGCAACGGTTGAAAAATCGTTCTTTAAAGAAGTTGTGGATTTCGCTCTCGACCACGACATCATAGTTCTTCATGATAACCCTTACTCTGAGCTGACTTTCGATGGATATGAAGCGCCGAGTTTTATGGCTGTTGATGCCGCAAAGGAGGTGGGCATCGAATTTAACTCGCTATCCAAGACATATAACATGACCGGGTGGCGAATAGGCTTCGCAGTAGGTAATTCCGAAATATTAAGGGGTCTGAGGCTTGTGAAAACCAACGTAGATTCCGGGGCATTCCAGGCAGTTCAGGTAGCGGGAATAACTGCGTTAACAGGTTCTCAAGAATGTGTAAAGAGTAACGTGGAGGTTTATAGAGAAAGAAGAGATATTCTAATTGATGGGTTGAGGTCTGCGGGACTGGAAGTGAAAAAGCCAAAAGCTACTTTCTATCTCTGGGCAAAGGTTCCCAAAGTTAGAAAAATCTCCTCCTCTATTCAGTTCTCTATGTTCTTGCTGGAACGTGCAGGAGTAGTTGTAACACCGGGAATAGGGTTCGGTGAGGAAGGAGAAGGTTTTGTTCGGTTTTCTCTTTGTGTGAGTGCGGAAAGGATAAAGGAAGCGTGTGAAAGGATTAAAGGACTTGATTTATGATATAGAATCCTACTGACAGAATAGAATTTCTTCTTTAATTCAAAAAGAGGCAACTGCTTATTTTTTATGTGATTAAGTTATATGCATTTGTTTAGCTAACCACAAGATTACACAGATTTTCACACAAACTTTCTTTTGAAAATCGTGTGCTCCGCCCACATCCCCGCAAGCCCCGAAGGGGCTTAGTTTGATCAAAGAAACTTCTGTTTTTTGATAAAACTTTTTTCTAAAAAGTTTTAGTGTTAATCTCGTGAAATCTCGTGGTTTTTTACATTGGCTATACAAATACCAAACATTTAAATATATATAGAATCTGGTATAAAACATAGGAACGATTACCGTAAATGTTAAGGATGACGTAGAAATAGAGATGAATATTCAAGAGCGATACCGAAAACCGATTGAAGAATTTGTGAGAAGGGTATTGGAAAGATACAGGGATGAGATAGAAGGCGTCATCCTCTTCGGCTCTGTTGCGAGGGGAGAGGGAAAAGAAGATTCCGACATGGATATTTTGGTCATATGGAAAGGAGATGAGGCAGAAGGATGGAGAGCTATGACCGGATTGGCATTTGATGTATTATTAGATGAGGAAGAATATATTTCGGTAAAAGTTCTCGGATTAGATGATTTAAAAGCAGAAAAACCGTTTATAAAAAATGTGATGAAGGAGGGCGTAAAGATTGCATAAAAGATATATTGAAAATGCAGAAGAGAAGTTAGAAGCGGCGGAATATCTTCTTGAAGGTGGATTCTACAATGATGCAGCTAGCAGAGCTTATTATTCGATGTTTTATTCTGCGCAGGCGCTGTTATCTCTAAAAGAGATATATCCAAAGGCGCATAAAGGTGTCATCTCAAATTTTGGTCTTGAATTCGTGAAGAAAGGGTTTGTAGAGGAGGTTTATGGTCGTGCTTTGAGCCATGCAAAGGATAGAAGAGAAGTTGCGGATTATGACATCGAAAAGAATATTAGTAAAGAAGAAGCCGAATCCATTGTTGAAGATGCGGAGAAGTTTTTAGAGCGGATTAAAGAAGCGATAAAGGAGATTGCAAAGTGAGCAGGTTTTCTTCACCGATGTTTTTGATAAAACTTTTTTCTAAAAAGTTTTAGTGTTAATCTCGTGAAATCTCGTGGTTTTTTACATTGGCTAGTAACTACAAATACCCACAAAGTTTTTTCCCCTCGACATCGAGAAATCCGAAAAGTTTTTATATAGGAAAAAATCGAAAAGCTTTTACACTCTGTTGAATATTCATATTGCATGTTAATACAATGTTTAAGCTATGAAGAGCTTTTCGCGAATTTCAAGAAAGGGTTGAGGAATGGGAATTGGAGAAAGCTCCGCCGGAAGGAGAAAGCTCTTTATCGTGCAGCACTGGCGTATATGAAGCCGAAGAAGAGTGGGGGAATGGCGAGGGATATAGTGAATAGAATGCTTCTGGAGAAGCTTTTGACGCTTGTTGAAAGGCTAAAGGAGACGAAAGGTATGAGAATATTTAAGAGAGGATTTAAGAAAGCAGTTGAAATGTTAGAAAATGGTGAAGAGAATGGTGTGTTCGCATGGGCGCCAGGACTAAGGAATTGGCTTAAAGACCCTGATTATATCTTCTGGCTGGGGACGGTGCGGTGAAAAGCGATGAGGAAATGAGCGAACAGGAACAAAAGAGAAGAACGAAATATGACCCTTCGCAGCTCACTACAAAAGTGAAGAAAACGATTGTCGGTATACCTGCCTATAACAAAGAAAATACTATCGGTAGCATAATACACGGTGCAGAAGATTACGTAGATGAGATTGTCGTTATGGATGACGGAAGTGTTGATCGAACGTCAAAGTTTGCACGAAAAACTAATGCAACGGTAATCAGCCATGAAACGAACCAGGGAAAGGCAGCAGCGGTTCAAATGCTAATAAAGGAGGCGATAAAGATGGATGCGGATGTGCTTGTTCTGTTAGATGCAGACTTCCAGCATGACCCTGATGAAATACCATTGCTCATAAAACCTATTTTGGAAGATGGATACGACTTAATTCTCGGCTCAAGAAAGTTAAGAGAATCAAAAAGAAGGAGTAAGGGTAAAATCCCGTTCTACCGACCCTGGGGACAGTTTGTGCTGATGATATGTTCATACACTATCGCTAAGAGGAGGTATAGCGACCCAGAAAGTGGATTCAGGGCACTTTCAAGACGTGCAATGGAAGCAATGAAATTCGAGAAGGAGGGGTTTTTTGTAGAGACCGAGATGTTATATTTAGTGGAGAAGAAAGGCTTAAAGGCGACAGAAGTACCAATCACGGAGATTTATACGGAGAATGGTTCTACGCTCAACCCGTTAAAGTATGGATTTGGTAATTTAGGAGTATGTGTTTAGCCACTCAGCCTCAACTTCGACCTCAACATCTGAAAGCTGTTGAGCCCTTGCTGCGCCCACGTTGTCAATACGGTCATGATCCTTTCATGGATGGACGTGCCCTTCTCATTACGCAGTGTTCCGATGATC
>JAUVZJ010000010.1 GCA_030602585.1 Candidatus Methanophagales archaeon
TTAAGACCTGGCAGGTTCTCTTCTCGACCGCTGATCTATTAAGCACCGAATATGATGACAGAACACATAGACATACATAAGAGTAATAATAGATATAAGATGATGCTATATTATCTATATACTTTGCCAACTACTGGTTAAATGCGGGGTATGTGACTTTATGAGGTTATAAAAATGGAAAGGCAAAAATTTTTAGCTTTTGGCTTGATGATAGTATTGATTATAAGTACTGTGTTTATAAGCGGTTGTCTTCAAGAAGAAAGCGCAACAAAAGCACCAGCAACTACTGAACCACCAGAAACAAACGTTATCAGTGATCCTGTTGTCCAAAGAGCAGACCCATACATAAGTAAAATTGTTTTTGATGATATAAACCTAAGAACACAAGCCGCTTCTATTGTTAGTGGATGCCCATCGGGCGATAAAGAATGTCAAGTCAACAAATTATATCGATACGTTATAGAGAATTACGATTATTATAGTGATCCGAGGAGCAGGGAATTTATACAATCTCCCTCCGAAACAATGAAGGTAAAAGGAGGAGATTGTGAAGATTTAACAATTTTACTTAGTTCTCTTTTAGAAAACCTCGGAATAAAAACTTATCTTGTTTTAACAGAAACCCATGCATATTCTTTAGCTTGCGATGTAGATACTGAAGATTTATGGCAATATATTCAAGAATCTATAATAACGCAGGCTTCAAAAGATCTTGGTCAAAAAGAAGACATGAAAGTGGTTATAGAAAATGGTAATCTTTTTGTCGTGAAGGAAGAACAACAAACTTTCGTTTTAGAGGCAGGGAATATATTTTATTACGGTGGTGAGGGCTCTGAATTTACTTCGCCAATTGAGTATATGAACCTAAAGTACGATGTATCTTCATCTAAACCGCTAACAATTTACGTAGTTCCGTCAAGAGCAGAATTTGAATTGATGTCTGAAGGTCATACATTTACACATTATCCATCGTGCCAAAAACAAAATATTCTAAAAATAAGCGATTCCTGTGATGATTTAACGAACCACGGTGGTTTGATTTTAAAGAATGGCAATCGTTATGATGCTACTGTTGATTTAAATATGAACTTTTATTTTTATTACTCACCTTACGAATTTCTTGAGGATCAGGAAATATCATATTATGACGTAGATAATCAAAAATGCATAGTTCTCGACGCAACGGCTGGGAACTACGGGTATCCCGGATATGATGCAAATCCTGAAGGAGAAAAGATCGCCATAGACCCAATAACGAAAGAATATATTTATCTCAAATAAAAGAAATGTCTCCCCCCGCCTAATTGGTGGCTTTGTTGTGTAGTTGTAACCATCGCAGTCGGTTTAATCTTATAGCAGAATAAAAATAAAATACAAAATCAAAAAGCTTTTATGTATCGTTTGTCAATAACATAATGATGTGGAAATAATGAAAACCATAATCCAAATCCATAAAGAAGATAAATATTTTGTAGCCATAGACCTGATAACAAATGTAGCGGACCAGGGACTTACGGAGGTAGAAGCAGTAGCAAACTTAAAAAAGGGGCTTGAAGAACATTATCAAATTCTTATGGAACTCGTTCCAAAGGGTAGAAAAATATCATTCTTAGATATTGAGGTAGAAAAATATGCCCAAACTTCCCGTCCTATCGGCTAAGGATGTTATTAAAGTTCTAAGGAAGTTTGGATTCCAAGTTTACCGTCAAACTGGAAGCCATATCCATTTGTGGAATGAAGAGCGAAAACTGCTTGTTACAGTTCCAAATCATCCAGAATTGGCTAAAGGAACATTGATTTCGGTTATGAAACAAGCAAAGATAAAAAAAGAGGATTTTATCTCAAAATTAAAATGATGCCTAACTTGTTGTCCAATGATAGCAATACTAATATCTGGAGCATTTTAGAGGCTGTCTGATAATTAATGGAATATATCGCTGTTCTTTTTCTATCCTTTTGTGGCATAAAGCCTACCGTAATTTTTTATGCAAAGCTTTTCAACGCATTTTTCGATTTGCACTTTGCAATTAATTACACGAAATCCGCAGGATTTAGAGTAATTACTTATTCCCTTATCCTCCTCCCTGTAAAGTGCAAGAAGACATCCTCCAGGCTCGGTTTCCGCAAATTCACTGATTTTATCTCTATTCCCGATTTATTCGCAGCCTCTATTATCGCAGGAATTCTTAAATCGCCTCTTTCCATTTTCAACGTTACAAAACCGTCATGCGCAATGAAGTCGGTAACAAAATCAAGCTTTTTAAAAACACCGTAATCATAACTGCCTCTATTTATATTTATCTCCAGACTAACCAAATCCGAGCCTATCAAATCCTTCAGGTTCTGCGGTGTGTCAAGAGCAATTAGCTTCCCACGGTCCATAATCCCTACACGTTCACAGAGATAATCCGCTTCTTCCATCTGATGCGTGGTTAATATAATCGTTACTCCTTCTCGCGCGTTTAGCTCCTTTATGTAATCCCATATTCTCCTCCTCGTATGCGTATCTAATCCTGAAGTCGGTTCGTCCAGGAAGAGGACTTTTGGGTTGTGAATAAAGCCCCTTGCAAGCTCCAAACGGCGTTTCATCCCGCTTGAATACTTATCCACTACTATATCCACTTTATCTTCCAGTTCAACAAGCTTTAGAGCTTCTTCCACCCTCGCATCTCTTTCTCTCCTCTTTATCCCGTACATCCTGGCATGGAAATCCAGATTCTCTCTACCCGTCAATCTCCAGTCCAGAGCAGGTTCTTGAAATACAATCCCTATGCTCTCTCTTACTTTTTCCTTATCCTTACTAACATCAAACCCCGCTACCTTCGCCATCCCCGAAGTCGGCTTCAACAAAGTAGTCAATATTTTTATCAACGTCGTCTTCCCCGCTCCATTAGGACCGAGCAAAGCGAATACCTCGCCGTCTGCCACACTAAACGAGATATGGTCCACGGCAGCAAAACCACCCTTGCTATTAAACCTCTTTGTCAAATCCTTTAGTTCTATCGCGTCCATCTATTAATAATATTAAAGTGCCAATCCTTTACAAACCTTTTTATATCGGATTTTTAAAGTATCGTAACGGACTATAAAAACATGGCGGTAGGAATAGAGAGTTTGATTCAGAATGAATATTTTCACTTCCTCTTAATTTTAGCGAGCTCTCTTATTCTTACCAAGATAATTCATTTTATCCTCGTGAAATACGTCAGAGGAATTGCTGCTCGAACAAAGACCGATATTGATGATGCCATATTGAAAATAGTTACAAAACCTTTGTGCAGCTTTATCATTTTTGCTGGTTTTTATTTCGGACTGAAATCTCTATCGGTCCTCGCACCCTATTCCACGAAGATAGACGGAATATTTTTTGTCGTTTCGGCATTGCTGCTGTCTTTGATTGTATCACGGATTTTGGGCGTGCTGTTAAGTAGCTGGCTAAAGGTGCAGAAGAAATATGAAAAGATGCCGAAGTTGATTGGCAATATGGTTGCGATTGCCATTTATTTAATTGCTTTTTTAATGATTTTGGACCATTTCGATAGAGAGATAACGCCTTTAGTTCTGTCTTTTGGGTTAGGCGGTTTGGCGATTGGACTGGCGCTACAAAACACGCTTTCAAATTTCTTCGCGGGGCTGCATATTATTTCTGACCAACCAATAAACGTTGGAGATTATATAGAGATAGAAAGCGGTATTTCGGGGTACGTGGAAGACATAGGCTGGCGGTCCACGAGGGTGCGAACACTGCCAAATACGCTTGTCATTGTTCCAAATTCAAAACTTGCGGAAAGTGTAATCATAAATAATTCGTTACCGGTGCTGGAGATGTCGGCTGTAATTCAGTGCGGCGTTGCTTACGAGTCGGATTTGGAGAAAGTGGAGAAAGTCACGCTTGACGTAGCGAAGAAGGTACAGGAGACGGTTCCAGGAGCGGTTAAAACGTTTCAGCCACTTATGAGGTACCACACTTTTGGCGACTCGAACATAGATTTCTCGATTATTTTGCGTGTGGAGGAACCCGTGAGCAAATACGTCGTTACGCACGAGTTTATAAAAGCGTTGAAAAAACGATACGATAAAGAAAAGATTGAAATATCGTGGCCCGTGAGGAAAGTATATTACGCGAAATAGAAAATAAAAATAAAAACCGTAAAGTTTTAAAGCTTTGCTTTCGCATCTTTTACGTATAATATGGCAGAGATAAAGACAGAAAAAAGCATAGAGGAGATAAACGAAAGAATCAAGGATGGCAGCGTTCGCGTAGTGACAGCGGATAGAATGGGTGAGATAGTGAGCGAATTGGGTGCAGAAGAAGCGGCAAAGGAAGTAGATGTTGTCACCACAGGGACTTTTGGTCCCATGTGCTCCTCAGGCGTGTTCATCAACTTTGGTCACGCAGACCCGCCAATAAAACTGCAGCGGTTATGGCTTAACGATGTAGAAGCGTATACCGGGATTGCAGCAGTAGATGCTTACCTTGGAGCGACGCAATTATCAGAGGATAAAGGATTGGAATACGGTGGAGGATATGTAATAGAGGATTTAGTGGCAGGTAAGCCGATAGAAATGAGAGCTACCGGCTATGGCACGGATTGCTACCCTCGTAAAGAGATAGAAACAACAATTACACTCGAGGATTTAAATCAGGCGATTATGTTAAATCCAAGGAATGCGTATCAAAGGTATGTTGTTGCAACAAACTCCACAGACAGGACATTATACACCTATATGGGCACACTGCTCCCGGATTACCGTAATGCGAATTATTCCGGTGCTGGCGCACTTTCTCCTCTCTTAAACGACCCTGATTTCGAGACCATAGGGGTAGGCACAAGGATTTTCCTCTGTGGCGCCGGAGGACATGTAGCAGGAATGGGGACGCAACACAGCCCTGTTGAGCACCTTGGAACGTTAATGGTCTCAGGGAACCTGAAGGAAATGAGTCCTGAATTCCTCAAGGGTGCCACCTTCTACGGGTATGGAGTAAGCCTGTTCGTTGGTATTGGAATACCGATACCGGTGTTGAATGAAAGGATAGCGAAGAAGGCAGCGATATGCGATGCGGATATTGTAACAGAAGTGATTGACTACGGTGTTTGCAGGCGGGAACGTCCTGTATTGAGAAAAGTAACATACGAGGAGTTAAAATCCGGGATGATAGAAATAGAGGGTAAAGAAGTGCCAACTTCGCCTCTTTCCAGTTTTTATATGGCGAATAAAGTTGCGGATGCGTTGAAGAGTAGAATAGAAAGCGGTAAATTTTTACTCTCGCTGCCGGTAGAGAGATTGTCAACCGATACAGTGTTCAAGCCGATGAAACAGACGAAAGAGCTGCCTTTAGTGAAGGACGTAATGCTAAGAAAAGTGAAGACGATAAGCGAAAGTGCGAGTATAGCAGAAGCAGCGAAATTGATAATGAAAACACAATTTACGCATATCCCGGTTATATCAGGAGATGGAAAACTTGAGGGGATAGTAACAGCCTGGGATATATCAGCGGCGGTAGCGAAGCGACACGAGGGTTTGGCGGAAATAATGACGAGAAAGGTGATAACCGCGGGGTTAGAGGAGCCACTTGAACTGGTGATAAGAAAGTTGGTGAAAGATAACATTTCCGCATTACCAGTCATAGACGATGATAGAAGAGTTATCGGGATGATAACAAGCGATGAGATAAGCAAATTGGTAGGTAAAAGGAAGAGATGGCAATGGAAACTAAGGATTTGAAGGTGGAGGCAGTTTCATCCAAAGGGAGATGATGGTAAGAATATATCTTGATACTTGCGTTTGGTGTCGTCCCTTTGATGCACCTTCCCGGAGAGTGACGGAAGAAGCGGAGGCATTCTTAAGGATATTGCGTATGGTCAATGAAGGAGAAGTGGTTATTACCAGTTCGGTGGTTTTAGATGATGAAATTGATAGGATAAGCGGAGATGAAAAGAGAGAGTCGGTAAATGAATTGGTCTCTCGAGCAGTTTCCGAGAGAATAGGATATATCCCAAAAAGGTATAGGGAGATAATGAACATATTAAAGCTAAAGGTTCGAGATGCAGCTCACTTGGCGTGTGCTTTGGAAAGCAATGTAGAATATTTTATTACAGGTGATGATAATATATTAAGAAAGAGTAAAGATATAATGCGACGCTACAAGATAAAAGTATGTGCACCTACAGAATTTGTGGAGAGTGATGAAAGGAAAGATGATATCTGATTTGGAAATTAAAGAGAATGAGGTAGTTAAAAAGGCACTGAGCATACTTGGTAAAGAGCTAACGATAGAAGAATATGCCAGATTCCTGGCAGCAATAACACCTAAAATAGGGGATTCTGTAAAAGAGCTAAGGGAATTCCGGGATGCTGAAACTGAGGAGGAATTCTTAGCAAGGATGAAACGAAGAGGAGCGAATGTTGTCCCGTAGTTTTAGTTCAAAAGCGATAAAAAATAGGATTTTACAGATGCGAATGAGTGGGTTTATTATGACTGGATACCCGCTATAAAGTTATTTTAGCAAATAATCAACGAAACACAATGGAAACTAAAAATTTAAAAGTCGAATTATTAAGTTTGGGCGCAAGAGTATCTGGCGTGAATAAAGGCAGGAGAGGTGGTGCTGGTCCTGCCGCAGGCGGGATGTTTCTCTTCGGCAATACGGTAGCAAACGTTCCAACACAGAGCTGGTTCGTTTCTCAGTCGCCTTATCGCGTTGAAGTCGGAAATGGAAAATACGTAATCACTAGTGCTGGTGAGCGAATCAGTGAAGTTCATTTCCCATCAAAGAAGTTCGAGGAGTTAAAGACTAAAGATGGCATACCCTATAATAAAATCTCACTTCTGCACGGAAGGAATTGCTTAGCCACTACCACGATACAAACGTGTATGTACTGGAACACGCCGAAGAGGTGTAAGTTCTGTGCAATCGAACTCTCGCTGAAAAGTGGTGCGACAATAGCGAGGAAGAAGCCGGAGCAGCTTGCCGAAGTGGCACTCATGGCGAAGAAATTGGACCAAGTGAAGCACGTGACGCTTACCACGGGCACGACAGCCGCTCCCGACAAGGGTATAAATCACCTTGCGGAAACTGCGAGAGCGATAAGAGCAGCAACTGGATTGCCTATCCATGCTCAATTCGAACCGCCGAAGGAGTTCAGTATGATAGACGTTCTTTATGATGCTGTGGATACGGTGGGAATACACGTGGAGAGCTTTGACAGAGAAGTGCTGGAAGAAGTGGCTCTATGCAAGGCGGATATACCGCTTCGGCAATACATAGAAGCGTGGAAGCGATGCGTGGAGATTTTTGGCGATAGTCAAGTTAGCAGTTACGTAATTGCAGGAATGGGAGAGAGTGATGAATCTATCATAGAGGGTAGCAGGATGTTAGCCGAACTTGGCGTCTATCCGTTCATCGTGCCTCTGCGTCCTATACCAGGGTCTGATATGGAAAATGAGAAACCACCAAGCCCGGATAGGATGCGTTACATATACGAGGAGGTAGCGGAGATATTACGTGATAACGGAGTGAGCTGGAGTAAGAATAAGGCGGGGTGTGTGCGCTGCCGAGCTTGTTCGGCGTTGCCGGATTTCGAGTAAAAACCTTTCTTTACAAAAGAAAGCTTTACCAAAGAAATAAAAAGAAAAATGGTGAAAAAGAAAAGAGTGAAGAAGAAGAAAGGTAGTGGGAGATGGCAGAGAGCGATAATAGGCATATTATTGGTGCTGATAATGGTTGGTTCGGTGATTGCGATAATGGTGCAGTTTTGAAGTCCGGTCCGGGTAGTGGATGCTTTATTAAGTTATCCAGCTCCTCGAAAATTCTGTATTGAAAAATTTGGTGCTTGGAACTTATGATTTTTGAGGTGGATGTGAGGACAAAACTTTTGGTGGGTTACTTATGTTACCTATTCTATTAGCTATTGCAACACTTGGATTTTAAGGTTTGATATTACTTGCTTCATGCTTCGTAGGCATACAAATAGGATGTCTTTTTATAAGAAGGTTATTATAAATATGGAATGGGAATGGAATTGAATGTAATTGAAATGGAAGAGAAGCAGTTTCAAGAAGAGGTGCAATACTTCAACTGCAAGTTATCAGAGGTTATCGAGCAAAAGATGCAGGGGTGCTCAAATAAGATTTTATACGATGCGCTGAACTATATAAAAGATACAGGTGGAAAGCGACTGCGTCCTATTATATGCCTTCTATCCGCAGAGGCGGTTGGTGGCTCACGGGAAAAAGCTTTGTCCACCGCAATAGCGATTGAACTCCTCCATAACGCTTCTCTGGTTCATGATGATATTATAGATGAGAATCACGTACGAAGGAGAAACCCATCTAATCCAGCGAGGTATGGCGAAAAAAAGGCGATAGTCATAGGTGATTTCTTGTTTGGGCTTTCCTGCGAGATGCTTTCAAGGTGCGGAGTCCCGGAAGTCGTGGGTTTGGTCTCGAGTGCTGTTTCTGACATCGCTATGGGACAGTATCTGGAGTTCACGTTAAGAACCTTACAAGAGGCGACAGAGCAATCTTACATGGAGGTAGCGGAGCTGAAAACTGCTTCTACATTTATGGCGAGCACAGAAGCAGGCGCCGTGCTTGGCGGTGGAAGCGAAGCAGAAATCGAAGGGCTTCGCAACTATGGTAAAAATTTGGGGATTGCGTTCCAGATTCAGGATGATATTTTAGATATTTGCGGTAACCCCGCGAGAACAGGAAAGCCAGTTGGATTGGACATTAAGAATGGAGAGAGAACTATTCTTATCATTCACGCATTAAACCATTCAAAACCTTCAGAAAGGGAATATATAAAAGAGATTCTGTCAAAGAAAAGAGAGTTTGGCGGTTTTGATATTGATAGAGTGCGGGAAATTTTTGTAAATTCCGGCTCGATTGACTACGCACTTCTGCTTTCCAATGAGCTCGTAAAGGAAGCGAAAAATTGTATTGCGGGGCTTGAAGATTCGGAAGCGAAGAGGAAACTTCAGCTCATTACTGACTTAACTGCGGAAAGAATAGAAAATCAAGTTTGAGAGTGAAGTAATGCCACGAAAAAACCGAAAGTTTTTTAAATAGGTGTTTAAATTTTTAAATCCATGAGTGTGGAAATGTTGTTGCTGTCCGCCCTTGCGGGTGTAGCCGTGTTGTTCTCCCTGGGAGTTTTGCTCAGCAAAGACAATTTTTACTCGTCTCTGTTCATGGCTGTAACACTGGTTATTGTAGCAAGCGTTTATGCCTTTTTTGACCTCCAGCCGGTTTTCGTTTTAATCGTGTTTATATTTGTAGGTGCGATTGGAATAGTGACGGTGGCGCTTGCGGCAACTTACAGATTCGCACCTGAGCGGCAGGTTTCTGTGCTATGGGCGCTGCCGGTGATTATAACCGCCCTCATTCTTGGTTTTTCTGTTTACACCACCCAACTTGCTTATGCCGGAGAGATTCAATTTGCGCTTGGGGAGTTTATAACACCAGAATACCTCTTGCTCATTTTATTCCTGACTTCGCTTATTATACTGCTGATGTTATCAGTTTTAAAAATGGGAGTGGAAGAAGGGGGAAGGAGCTGAATGCAAGCGATAGATTTATCAATAATATACGTAACGTCCTTTGCAATCTTGCTCGTAGGATACCTCACCGCGATTTCAAGTAAAGATTTAATCAGACTTCTTATAGCGCTGGAGCTGATGTTTGGCGCTGTATTCCTGTCCCTGATCCCTCTTTTCTATGCCCTCCCCGATCCCGCTTTTGGTATAGCAATCCTCACGATTTTCACGAGCAGTGGTGAACTTTTAGTCCTTATCGCCGCTATCGTAACACTGGACAGGCAGAAAAGGAACGTTTACACAAGCTCAGTTACCATAGGCGGTGATAAGATATGAGTATGCTTTACTTCCTGCTCTTACCCTTAATTGTCGTATGTATAGCACCGCTTTTAACACCTAAGAAAGCCACTTACCTCTCCTCCTTAGCTTTTATAGTCCCCTTCTTTTCTATACTATACTCTCTTCTTTTCAAGAGCGAGCCCTTTGTAATCCCTTTAATGACTTTTTCACCGCCAATAGGCGAGATTTATCTTAATTTTGACTTTATTTCCCATGCGTTTGGACTCACTATTTGCCTGGTTTCCGCGATGGTCGCCCTTTTTGCTCTGCCCTATATGAAGCATAGATTTGAGGAGATGGAGCGAAATGTAGAAAGCGAGTTCAGGAAATACATATTCTTATACGACCTCTATGCCGCTTCGATGTTGTGGCTCGTGTACAGTGGAAATCTCATCCTCCTGTATGTCTTCCTGGAAATCACGCTGATTACCGCTTTCCTCCTTATCTACTCCTACGGCTATGGTAACCGGAGGTGGGTGGGGCTCCTCTACTTAATCTGGTGTGCCGTCGCAGGTGTTCTTACACTTGCAGGATTCATTATAATCGCTTTTGATAATAACACGCTTGCGCTTGACGCATTAAAGAATGTAGGAATGCTCGCTTGGGCTTTTATCTTCGTGGGTATGTTAATAGAACTTCCTGTTTTAGGACCACATGTATGGCTTCCATGGGCACATGCAGAGGCACCTACACCGGTAAGTGCATTGCTAAGCCCGCTGACTGTGGGTCTGGCAGGTTATGTTTTGCTGAGGATTTATCTCGTAGATCCAATTTTTATTGATACTTATCGAATACCGATACTCGCTTATGCGATATTTTCAAGCATTTATGCCGGTTTTTCGGTCTTCAAGCAAACCGACTTCAAGCGACTGTTAGCTTATTCCACGGTATCGCAGATGGGGTATATGCTGGTAGCGCTCTGTCTTGGTCCTTTCGGGCTTATAGGTTTAGTTATCCAATACATGTCGCATGCGTTTGGCAAGTCAATCTTGTTCTCGAGCGCGGGCGGAATTATAGCGGTTCATCATGGTCTGCGCGACATCAATAAGATGGGTGGATTGCATGACTCCATACCGACTATTTCAAATGCCGCCGTGTTCGGGTTCCTGAACTTAGGGGGAGTCTTAACGGTCGGCATGTTGGGTGAATTTTTCATATTACGAGGTGTTATAGATACTTTCGGCGTCACTACAAGGAGCTTACCAATTATCCTGGCTGTGATATTCATGTTCATCCTCTCGGTTTGGTATGGGTTCTATACGATAAGAAAAGTATTTTATGGCAAGCCGAAGGATACAAAGAGGTTGGAAATAAGTAGATACTTTTATGTTCCGCTATTTATAATCGGTATTCTTTCAGTGCTGTTATTGTTCCCACCGCTATCAACAGCGTTGATTCAAGGGCTTAATGCAATGCCAGGTTTAGGGTTAGGAGGTGTCATGCCATGAATGAGTGGGTTTTCCTGCTGCTTTTGTTAGCTCCAGTTGTTAGCAGCATTCCCATTGCTTTAGCATACAAGAGTAAGGAATGGACGGAGAAATTACCCTACCTTTCTGTCTTAGGTATCTTCGTCTCGGTATTGATGAGTCTTCATATATTCTTCGCCTTGGAAGAGGGGCCATATCCTTACGATTGGATTCCAGAGCTTGGGATAAATTTTGTCTTCATGGTTGATTATTTAAGCAGCTACATGGGCGTTATAACAGCAGTTATAGCGTTTTTCATTGCGATTTACGGCTTGGACTATATGAAAGGCGATTACCGACCCTCGTGGTACTGGTTCTTCTTCAATCTTTTCACTGCTTCCATGCTACTGGTTGTGTATAGTGATAACCTGCTCTTGCTATTTATAGGCTGGGAAGGACTTGGAGCAGCTTCATGGGGCTTGATCGGACACTGGTTCCGCGATGATGACGAAATTGCATACGTAGGTAAAACAGGAAGGAAAGTAGGACCACTGGAACTGAGCTGGCCACCGAGCTTTGGCGGTTGGCGAGCAATCTCAACCATAAGATTTGGCGACGTGCCCATGTTTTTCGCAATCGCCGCGATATGGGTATTCGCAGGTAATCTCAATATATCCGAAATTGAGTGGGGCACACTTTTTGCAACTATAGGCGCTGCGGGAACAGTAATTCTTCTGCTTTGTTTACTCATGGGTCTGTTCACAAAATCAGCGCAGGTTCCGTTCAGTGAGTGGCTTATGACTGCAATGACGGGTCCGACAACCGTTAGCGCACTTCTGCACAGTGCGACAATGGTAGCAGCCGGTGCTTTTGTGTTTATTAAAATTACGTGGTATATTGAACCCTGGACATTGCATGGTGTGCCAGGGCTCGAAAGTGTTTATATCCTCGTTCTCTTTGTCGGACTCATATCAGGCTTGTACGGAGCGCTTGCAGGGTCCGGGATGCATGAAAGAAAAGTTCTGCTTGCTGCAACCACGATGTCAAGCATTGGATTGATGTTCGCAGCGGCAGCCGCTTCTTTCTGGGTGGGGCATTTCGCCGTGCTCGTTGCGTTCTGGTACATGGCGGTGCATGCATTTGCAAAAGCGAGCTTGTTCCTCGTCAGTGGTCATTTGATTCACGCCACGCACAGCAGGTTCTTATGCGGAGGTCTCGAGTTTGGGAAAAAGATGAAACCTGCCTTTATCGTTACCATCATCGCTACAACCTTCCTCGTAGGAATGCCCCCTCTTACCGCTTACTGGGTGAAGTCAGGGATGGACGAAGTCATGGAACATCTGATTCATGATCTTGGCATTGTTCCTCTTGTCCTCCTAATACTTACTTCTTTAGTCTACTCAGGGCTTCTTGCGAAGTTCCTCAGCTTGAACTTCATAAAAGGAGAGAAACCACACCACGAGCATGTAGAAGGCGGCGGGTTGATGAAATTAGGATACGTAATGATGGTCTCCGTGCTCTTTTTGCTGGCGTATCTTATTTTTACGAGCGAAGAGACAGCAGAATTTATACACGCGGGAATGGCAGAGGTATCCATCATAGTAGGCATACTAATATTACTGGCGTATGTGGTAGGATTAGTAAAACCAAGGATAGCCGCTCTTTCCAGGCTCGGCACTTTCTTTAGCGACCGAATGTATCTTCCATTTGTTAATGATTACATCCTACCGAAGACAGGCTTTTTCGTCTCCCATATCGTCAATGAGTATGGAAACAGGGGTATTGATGGATTCTTCAATACAAAGGTGATGCCAGGTTTATTCGGCGGTATTTCAAAAGGAATCAGACGTATTCAGGTAGGGGGTCTCACGGCTTATGTCAAAATTGTGCTTGGTCTCGTGATGATATTTCTCATAATAGCTTCGATAGGGGGGATGGGGCTATGATGGAATTGGCGATGATTGCGGCTTTAGCAATTTTGACTCTTGGCTCCGTTTTATCTTTCAAATACCGCCAGTTGGGATTCTATGGTGCGATAGTTGCTCTTGTAATTGCATTTTCAGCTATCGCATTTTCAGCCTCTCATTTCCTCTATTATGGCATATTTATCCTTGCAATAGGTATTATCAACCTGGTCTCGCTTAAAGCGATAAAGAGCGAGATTAGGGGTGTTGACTATGGTCTGGTCGGTTTGATGACACTCGCAACCATGTATATCTTCAATACAAACGACCTCGCTATGGTTCTGGCAGCACTCGTCCTCGTTTCTGTGCCCACCTATATCTTAGTTATGATTAGAGAAGGCGGGGCAAACGTGGAAGTTGGTCTCAAGTATATTACATTTATGGTTTTCGCCACCGTTCTGTTTTTAATTGGTGCAATCATACTGGCATACACCAAAAGCTTGCCTAATGCGGGTCTTCTGTATGTGCTTGGCTATGTAATGCTCGTTCTGGGTTTGAGTCTTGAAGTGGGCGTTGCACCGCTACACGAGTGGGTTCCGGATGTTTTCTCAAGTGCCGACCCAATCCCCATTTCGATTATCGCTTCTCTCGCAAAAATCGTGCCATTTATCGCCGCTTTATGGATACTAATTTACACTGCTAATCCTCTAACAGCGTCAATAACAATGTTCACTGCCGTGCTCGCAGCTATATCCATGTTTACGGGTAATATAGGCGCTTTGACATCAAAAGAGCATGCAAGAGTCCTCGCTTATTCTACCGTTGCCAATATGGGTTATGTCTTAGCATGCCTCGTCGCCATTCCCCTTGTTGTCGTTATTGGAGATGGACTTCCAGGGTTTGTTATTAAACCGGAATTCATCTATTTAGCACTGGCGGGTGGATTGCTCCTGCTGTTTGCGAATGCGATGGGAAAAATCGGATTTTTCAATGCGATAAAGGAAGAAGGAGCTTATTCGCCTTTGATGTATATCCTTGCTTTCTCTTTCATCGGTGTGCCACCGCTAATGGGGTTCTGGGGTAAACTCTTCATCCTCCTGCCACTGGTCGAAGTTGGATATACCTGGCTGGTTGCACTCGTGGTTATAAATTCCGCAATATCCATTCCATATTACATCAGGCTTGCAAGTGAACTCGGTATAGGCTGGAAAGCAAATCTCACAAACCTTATATGCGTTGCCGTAGTAGTAATAACTTTGGTTACGGTTGCATTTCTACCCGTAGATTGGTTCCTTGAGGGTATGAAGTCCCTTGCTCAAACCATAGGAGTTGTAATATAGGAGAAGAAGAAAATGATAGAAGCAGTTTTGGTAATCGCAGTTCTGATATTAGTTTGCCTGCTGACAGATGGTGCACTCCTTATAATCATGAAAATACTGCCGAGGTACAATCCAACGGAGATAAAGATGTCGAGATGGGAGGCAGGAAACATCCCGATAAAGTATCCGAAATACACGCTTCCGATGCAGTATTTTGGGTTCATGTTCATGTTCATGGCTGTGGAACCGATTATTGTCATCGTGCTATTGTTCTCCGCATATCCCGGTCCATGGTTCCTGGCTCTTTTACTTCTTTCTTTCTTGTTACTCCTGCCTGCAATATACGTGGGTTATAAGATAGCGATGGAGATGTCGGAAGGGTGATGCTGAAAAAATTAGAAAAGAATAAATAGGATGTGAGGTGAAGAGAGAATAAAAATGGAAAATAAGGACGAACATATGGACTTCCTCGATTCCGGAGTCCTTGCACCGTTCAAGAAGTGGGCGACGAAATGGAGCCTGTGGCCTGTTCATTTTGTAACATCGTGCTGTGGCGTTGAGCTTGCGCATGCTTTTGGATGTGGCTATGATGGAGAGCGGATAGGTGCCTTGAATTTCGGTATCGCCCGACAGACGAATTTTATAGTGGTTGAAGGCACGATAACGAGGAAAATGGCAAGGGCGCTGAGGCAGGTCTGGGAGCAGATGCCCGACCCGAAGTTTGTGTCCGTAATAGGTGCATGTGGCGAACGAGGAGGAATATTCTGGAATGGCTATAACATCATTCGCCCTTATGACGTAGTTCCAGTGGATTTTTTCGTGCCTGGCTGTCCATCAACTCCTGAAGGTATTTTAAGAGGTGTAAGGGCAGTTCAAGATAAGTTAGACGGTAAAGATAGAACAACAATAGAATTTAAGAATGTGGGATTGCCCTCTGAAGAAGGAAAGGAAAACAGGGTTCCCACTACTCCAAAGATATATTCACCCACACCTGCGATTAAAGTGGACGTTCGCAGAGATGCAGATTGGGGCACCGGGAAGGAACTTGTGGAGCGGCTAAAGGGTGAACTGAACGGTCTTTATAAATCTATTACTATTACAGGCAAGAATAGAATAGCCATTAAGACGACAACAGAGAACGTAGCAGAGATTGCGAGTAAGATGAGCAATGGGGTGGGCATAGACCACGTGAAGAACGTGAATGTAATAGACGTCCCGCATGAGAGGAAGATGATAGTGGAGTACATGGCCTCAAGCTATGCAGTTAAGGAATTTATGCCTGTTCTTATAACCATTTTCGCAGATATAAGAAGAGACGAGTGCAAATTCCCAAGTCTTACGCAATACTGGGAGAATGCGGATTATTCCGAGAGGGAGATGCATGAATTCTTCGGTGTTTGGTTTGAAGGTAATAGCGAGATGGGCAGGAAATTCCTTTTAGCTCCTGATACGCCTGAATTCCCGCTTAGAAAGGATTTTAAGCTTAAAGAGGAGATGTATGCCTTTGAAGAAGGGAAGGTTGTTCCTTCCGGTATCTCAGCCAAACCGGCAACTGAGATTTCAGAACTGCCGCTGCCACTTCCAGAAGGATTTCTGGAGGATGCAGAGAACAGTGATGAGCTCGTTGTGCTGGTTGGACCACACCATCCGGGCAGTGGACATGCCAGATGGGTCGTTCGGTTGAAGGGAGATATAATAACCGAGGTGCTTCCCGACGTCGGATATGTTCACAGGTCAATGGAGAAACTTGCAGAGAACCGGCTTTACATTCAGAACATCCCATTGTTTGAGCGCGCTTCGATAACTGATTTTGGCAATATCAACCTCGGGTATGTGAGAGCGATAGAGAATGCGCTTGGGATAGAAGTACCTGAAAGAGCGAAGTATATAAGGACGGTTATAGCGGAAGTGAGCCGAATAAGTGCGTTTTTTTATGATTCCGCAATCGCAGCTATGATGCTCGGGCATTCTACGGGGTTCATGTATGCGTTTGCGCTCCGTGAAATGATTGTTGAACTGGTAACGAGGATGACGGGAGCGAGGATAACTGCATCGTTCATCGTTCCAGGCGGTGTGAGAAGGGATATTCCAGCGGATGTGCTTGAAACGGTGGGTAATCTTCAGTCTGCCGTCCAGAAAAGGTGGAAGAAGTTTGAGGATATATTCATAAACAACCCGGTGACAATCGCGCGATTGAAGGGTACTGGTGTGTTAACGAAGGAGGAAGCGATAAAATATGGCGTGGTAGGACCGTTCTTGAGAGCATCGGGTGTTGAATATGACGTGCGGAAGGTAGAACCATACGAGGCTTATGACCGGCTTAATTGGGACGTCCCGATAAGCGATGACGGCGATGCGTTATCACGATTCTTGGTGAGAGTGGAGGAGATGAAGCAGAGTTTGAGTATTATAAGACAGGCAGTGGATGCATTAAAAAATATGAAGGGTGGTGTTCTGAGTGAAGAATTGCTGGGCGATTATAAAGATGCTTCGACTGACATAAGGGGGTACTTTTACAGGGTTTTTGGTGACATAGTAATTCCGAAGGGCGAATGGACTTCTATTACCGAAGCCGCTCGGGGTTCACTGATATACAGCCTGATAAGCGATGGGGAATCAAATGTTCCTTACCGTGTCAGGATAGTAACGCCGAGTTGGCTAAATCTGAAAGGTTACATGGAATCACTCAAAGGGAGCAGGTTAGCAGACCTTCAGGCATTATTCCAGACATGGGGTTATTTCCCGCCTGAGGCGGATAGATAGGTGGGGTGATGTAAAATGATAGAAACGCTAATAAATGAGATAAGGAGCAGCATGGCGGAGAACAGGGTGGACATACCACTCTTAGAGCCACTACTTAAACCAGTGCTTACCGCCCCGCTCATAGGCGATTTAGTGGCATTTTTATTGTGGAGACCGATTTTAGCATTCTTATTCCTTTTCACCTGCATGATGTTAGTATCAGTTTTTCTGGTCTGGTGGGAGCGAAAAGCAGCGGCGAGGATACAGTGGAGAGTGGGACCGAGGGAGGTTTCAAGACAGATTGGCGGGTTAATCCAGCCGGTTGCAGACGGGTTGAGATATATGTTCCAGGAGGTGATAGTGCATAGGGATGCGGATAAATTCTATTTCATACAGATTCCAATCCTTGCGTTCATTCCGTTTCTACTTCCGCTGTTATTCGTTAATGCCGGGAATCTCGTTCCGATAGAGACACCTTATGGGATACCACTAATGCTTGCGTTAATAGGTTTATTGCCCGTGATGATTGTGGCGGTGGGTTGGGCTTCTAACAACCGATTCGGGTTTATAGGCGCAATAAGAGAAGCATTCATGTATTTCGCATACGAAGTTCCCTTTATCATTTCGGTTATCGCAATGCTTGTGCTGTATGGGACAGCGAACCCGGTGGAAATAGTAAAGGAGCAAGGCATTTGGTGGGGGATACTTCGCAATCCTATCGCAGCGCTCGTGTTTTTAATCACAGCGGCGATGGCGACCTCGAGGTTGCCGTTTGAGATACCAGAAGCGGACCAGGAGATAGCGTTTGGACCAAATGTCGAATATTCGGGTATTATGTTCGGGCTGGTGATGATGATGGCATACGAGAAGGCGTTTATTTTGGGGTGCATGATGACCATATTATTCTTGGGGGGCGGTACCGGACCTGCGATTCCGATGTTGGGCGACCTTTCAGGAGCGCTGTGGTTCTTAATAAAGACGTTAATAGTGCTAATGCTTTTAACGGCGTTTTGCCGGGCTGTGTATCCAAGATACAGGCTGGACCAGGCTTTGAGTGCAGGGTGGTCTTCAATGCTTTCCTTAGCCTTAATTGCACTTTTGATTTCAGTAATACTGGGTGTGGTGATGTAAGTAAGATGAAAAAGATTACAGTTCCGGAATATAACGTGGTGGATAAGGCAAAGAAACACACATGCGCTCTGGCTACGGGAGCACGTGAACTCGTAATGCCTGCGACCGTAACGACACACTATCCGAGGGAAAGGAGAAAGGTAGCGGATAATTTCAGGGGCTATATCTTATTTGAGGTAGAGAAGTGCATAAATTGTTTTCAATGCGCTTTTGTATGTCCTGCGAATGCGGTTTGCATGAAAGAAGCGCCGAATAAGAAGTATTATCCCACGATAGATTATGCGAAATGCATTTTCTGCCATTTCTGTATTGATTCTTGTGCTGGCGGTGCGTTAAAGCCGACAAAGATTCTTGATGTGGCGTATAAAGACATAGATGAAATGCTTACGCTTACGGAAGAGATGATAGAACAACCGGAGATAATCCGCGAGGATGTGCGGTCCGTGGAGTATGTGCTGACGAAAGAAGACCTCGTTCTGAAAAGGAATCCGGGAGAGGATTCCCTATTCGTTAAAGTCACACCGCCACCGGAGATTCCGATGGTGAGCCAGTGCGTGGAGCCTGAGAGCTGTCTTGGATGTGGTATTTGCGAGGAGATGTGCGAAAGTGCTGCGATTTCGTCTTTAAAGGAGGATGGTATGGTGAGGATGAAGATAGATACTGATAAGTGCACGGGATGTGGGTTGTGCGTTAAGGAGTGTTCGATGCAGATATTAAGGTTAGTGAGGAAGTGAAGAGTTACACAAGAGGAAAGAAATAAAAGGCGGGATAAAGCATTCAAATATGATTTCTGTGTAAGAACGTGATATGCAATTGAACGTAGAAAACATAAAAGGAAGAGAGCAAATAAAATTCACAGACCATGCGAGAATTGAAATGGCAAAGGATGGCATAAGTGCTGATGGAGTGCTGAAAGCAATTGAAAATGGTAAAGTTATAGAGGAATATGTGGACGATAGACCATTCCCAAGTTGCCTTTTGTATGGAACATCAGATGAAAAAACGATGCATGTGGTTTGTGCGTTGCCCCAGCACATTAATATGTTAATAGTCATAACAGTATATATACCAGACCCGATGAAATGGATAGACTTTGAAAGGAGGAGGAAATGAGGGTGGAGAAGTGCCCAATTTGTGGTGGAGATACGAAAGAAGACATTGTAGAGGTGCAAGAGATGATTGAAGGGGATGCCTATATTATAAAAGGGGTGAAAGCAGAGGTTTGTGTTCAGTGTGGTGAGAGGATGTATTCATTGGATGAAATGAGGAGGATTGAGAAAGCAAGAGAAAAGATAAAAAATAGGATGATAAAGCCGATAGAGGTGAGGAAGGTGGCGGTGGTATCTTTATAATAACCGGTAATTATTATGCGGAAAGATGTTATAATCAAAAAATCGAAAAGCTTATATAACCTCTTCCTAATACTACCTTAAAAATGGCAACAGCAATAGGAAAATCGGAATGGGAAGTAAAAGTTCCCGAAAAAACGTTGAAGGAAAAATTGTATTTTGAGAATTTGAAAGCCACGGTTATAGATACAAAGTTATGCAGCCGGTGTTTGACATGCGCATGCGTATGCCCCGTGGATGGAATAATAGCACCAGATGGCGTGGAATTTCCGAATTATGAAGATGAATGCACTGATTGCGGTGCCTGTGTGAGAGTATGTCCAAGGTTTGTTTACGAGCCCAAAAGTGGTTTGGGCGATTATACGGACTTCATTGCCGGGCAGTCAAAGCGGTTCAAAGGACAGGATGGGGCAATGGTGACCGAACTCATCGTTTCTGCAATGGAGATGGGAATGATAGACCGTGGTTTGTTTGTTGGCAGGGATGAGCAGTGGACGACCGAGATTTTCCATGTGCGCGACCCTGAACAGCTTGAAATTCCCACGCTCGGCGGGACAAAATATACGTTTGCGAGTGTGCTTCCGGAGTTGAAGAAAGCGGCGAGGTTCACAAAGAAGGGTGTAGCTATTGTCGGAACGCCATGTATGGTTTCAGGAGTTAGAAAACTACAGCAGGAGTTCCCCTTTTTCCGTGAGAGGATAAAACTCGTTGTGGGTTTGTTCTGCACTGAAAATTTTCATTACGATGAGCTCACAAAATATCTAAAAGAGAAAGGCGTTGATTTCTCTAAACTCATTAAAACAGATATAACGATGGGTAAGTTCATCGCTACTATGACTGACGAAGAAGAAGTGAAATTCAAGGTGAAAGCACTTGAAGAGATACTTCCAAGCGGGTGCAATGTTTGCACGGACTTTACTGCGGTGGAAAGCGATGCGAGTGTGGGCAGTGTGGGTAGTGCAGCGGGATTTTCAACGGTAGTGGTGCGCGAAGAGAATGCGAAGAAGATTATAGATTTCATCAAAAAGAAGGGCTATGCGGAGTTTGGTGAGGCAAAGCCGGAAGAACTGGGCTTCCTTATCGGGCATAAGAAGAAGAGGGAGGGGAATATTGTAAAATAATCTATTCCTCCAAATCACATACTTTTCCTATATACGTCCCATCCAACAAGTACACTTCCATATCCTCCATGCGAAGAAGCTTTGAGGCTATGGGTCCCAGAAGCGTTTTATTCGCGGAATTAAAAGTTACGCCACCACATATTTCGTTAAACGCAGGCATTATTATTACACGGGGGTCACTCCAACTGCTTATCTCCGGATATTGCTTCTTTACCGCTTCATAATCGCATTTAGCACGAATCCATACACTTTTTATGCTCGTATAATTTGTGCCTGGACTTACAAGTCGTATCCTTGGATGATTGTGCCCAACCAGAATATATTTTGCAGAGAATAAATCTTGTGAAGGCCATGAATGCCCATGTGTATATCCCACGTGGTCCAGCAAAAATCCTTTTGCACTTTTAATATATATCTGGTGCTTTGGCTTCCGCTCTGGCTCTGTCGCTTCTGGCAGCAGTTTGTTTAAACGTCCATCGTGATTCCCTTTAGCCACGTACACAGGAGCATACTCAGCCAGCTCGGTTAAGAAAAAGGGCACTTCTTTTCTATCCAGAAACGATATTTTTGGGACTGCGTGCTTTACGTCGCCCAGCAAGACTATCACATCAGGTTCAGCAGCTTTTACACACTTTATCGCTTTTTCTAACAATTTATCCGTTTGACTGCCGATATTTATTCCTTTTTGTCTTAGTTCCGCTTCTATGCCTAAATGCAGGTCTGCAATCACTAAAGCTTTAAGTTCATTCTCTACAACCATCGCCGCTTCGTCTATCAATGGTTTTATTTCCATTTTCTTTATAACCGCAAGATCACACGGATATTCATTAAAAATAAATATTTCTTTTGGTAAAGCTTTTTTTTCTAAGAAAAGGTTTTTGATGAAGGTCGTAAAGAAGAAGCTGAAAACGAAGGAGAAGGAGAGCGGAGAAAGAAAGCGTATAGGTGAAATTTCTCTAATCCCCGAATCGTTAGACGATTTATGGCATCTCAAGCATGTGATAGAAGAAGGTGACCTCGTGTATTCGGTTACGTATAGGAGGATAGAAGAGGCAACCGATAAGATAAGACCGGATAAGGCAGAAAAAAAGCCGCTTAAATTGGGTATAAGAGCGGAAAGCATTGAATTTCACAAATTCTCTCGCAGATTGCGTATAAAGGGCGTGATTGAGATGGGATTGGATACTGAATTAGGCTCTTATCATACATTTAACGTCGAACCCGGTGTGGAGCTTTCCATCGTGAAGGACTGGAAAGAACATCAGCTAAGAAGGGTGAGAGAAGCGGAAAAAGCCGTGGCGTCTCCTGATGTAATTGTAGTTACAATAGAAGAAGGGGAGGCAGTTGCCGGTATAGTAAGACAGTATGGAGTGGATGAGCTTTTTTCAATAAGGTATGGTTCCGGGAAAGGTATGGACAAAGGAGAGGGTAGTAAAAAGGACTTTTTTTACGAGGTGTTGAAGCAGTTAAAAAACTCTTTTCTATCTACTGGTGCAGAAGCAGTAATCATTGCGGGTCCCGGCTTCATAAAGGACGATTTCTTTTCTTTATTGAAGGATAAGGATGTGGAATTAGCGAATCGGGCAAGAATAGAGCAGGCTTCTTCAATAGGCATGTCCGGGTTCATGGAAGTGTTGAAAAGAGGAGCTGTGGAAGAACTAAAAAAGGAGGAGCGGCTAACAAAGGAAGTTAAGCTGATGGACAGGTTAATGGAAGAGATAAGCAAGGAAAAGGATGGAAAGGCGGTGTATGGAAAAGAAGGGGTGAGAATGGCGTTGGAGTATGGTGCAATAGAAACATTACTGGTCAGTGATGAAAAGCTCATGAAGGCGAAAATGGAAGAAGGAGAGAAAGAATCAGAGATAGAAAGCATGCTCGAAGCAGTAGAAAGAGAAAGAGGGAATATAGTGGTGTTCAGCACCGAGTTCGAGCCGGGTAAGAGGCTAAACGCCTTAGGAGGAATTGCAGCAATACTGCGATTCAGGATTAAACCCTTTTAGAAAAAGCGTTTACGGAAAAAATATATATTTTCGAAGACCTATTTGGATGGACGGTGATACAATACATATAAACTTGAATGAGACAGAGCCAGACCAATTCCATCTTATAGATTACTCCATTACGTAAGTAGATAATTAACACTAATGCGATAAATGATTTTTCTAACTCTCTGCGTTCTCTGCGGTAAACAAGTACGATTAAACAATTATTGCTGGACTATCTGTTTATCCACAACACCCTCGGGAATAATCTTCTCCACTCCCGTTGTGAAACTCCTTATCTTCTCTATGAACTTCTTTTTCATTTTTCCCACCAAAGCACGTTCAAGCACGTCCTCTATTGTCACCACAGGTATTATTTTCACCTTATCCTTATACCTGTCTTCGATAAGCACATCATTCAGGTTTGCCTGTGGTATTAATACTTCTCCAAAGCCAGCCTGTACTGCCGCCTCCACCTTCGGCGTTATTCCTCCCACTGGCAACACGTCACCTCGCACGGACAAAGAACCAGTCATCGCCACACTCTGGTCCACCGGGATATTCTCCAGTGATGATATAACCGCAGTAGCAACGGAAATGCTGGCTGAATCTCCCTCCACTCCTTCATGCGTGCCTACAAATTGAATGTGAATGTCTTTGCTGGATATGTCCTTCCCGGTGAATTTCTTGAATATCGCCGAAACATTTTGCACCGCTTCCTGTGCTATTTCCTGCAATCTACCAGTTGCTATTACCCGTCCTTCCTCTCTCGATTGTGCTGGCGTAACTTCTGCGATTATGGGTAGCATCACACCAGAATCTCCCACTACTGCGAGTCCATTCACCTTGCCTATCGCAAACCCTTCGGTTTGGAACAATTTATAATCCTTCTTGTGCTCAAGATATTCATCAGCCACTTGCTGCTCCACCGACCTCGCCATCGCCTTTGCATTTATCACGTGTTCGCCGGTCGTATATTTGGCACCTTCAGCACGAGCAATATCTCCTGCCACACGCACCAATCCACCAAGGTCTCTTAAAATGAGGGTGAGATGCCCTTTTCTGCCTGACCTTCTCCTCGCTTCCCTTATTAACACTTCCACTCCACTCCTATCAAAATGAGGTATCTTTTTGTCCTTCTTTACCTCCTGAGCAATGAACCTGACGAGTTTTTTTCTGTTCTCCACCGTATCGTCCATCGTATCTTTCATGTATATTTCGTATCCATAGCCTTTTATTCGAGAACGGAGAGCAGGATGCATACCGGCTACGGCATCCAGATTGCCAGCCGCGATCATGATGAAATCACATGGTACTGGGTCGGTTTTTACCATAGCTCCTGCACTTCTCTCTGATTGCCCTGTTATCTGATATTCCTTCTCCTGCAATGCAGTGAGCAGGTTTTGCTGCGCTTCTATCCTCAACGTGTTTATTTCATCTATGAAAAGAACGCCTTTATGCGCCTTGTGGATAGCACCCGCTTCTACTCTATCGTGTGCTGGCGTCTCCAATCCTCCTGACTGATAAGGGTCATGCCTGACATCGCCAAGCAAAGCTCCGGAATGAGTTCCTGTCGCATCCACGAATGGTGCGGTCTCATGTCCAGCATTGGTAACAAGCAACTTCGGCATCATCGTCTCCTCCTTCGGCATTATCCACCTCAGCACTAAAAGTACAACAGCAGCGGCAATTATCGCCCATAAAAATGCCATCGGCTGACCTTGAATGGCTAAAACAAAACCAAAGCCAATGATAAGTAAAAAAGTGAACATAAGAAAAGTATTCCGCATCTGAACGCGTTTTCTCACTTCCAACTTCTGTGCATCTACTATCTCCTTTCCTTTACCACGAGGAACAACCCTTATCTTTGGATTGTTTTTATCCTCTGCATTGGGATACGTCAGTATATCCTGCAATTCCTCCTTTGGCAGTAATTCCGCCATGCTACTTCCAAGCATTGACTTACCCGTGCCAGGCGTGCCTATCAGCATCACATGTCTTCTCTGCTTAGCCGCCTTTTTTATCACTTCCACGCCGGGTTCCTGTCCTATTACCTGGTCTATCAGCAACTTTGGAACTTCTACTTCCTCCGTTGTTTTTGATTCCATACCTGCTAACAGGTCGGTTTCCACTTGCTCATCCTTATCGCTTACCTCATTTGATTCAGGCATTGCATTATCCTCACTCTCTTTTTTATCCTCTTATTTATTAATATAAATGTCTTCTTAAGATAAATGAATTACCCTTTTTTTCTTATTTAAAGTTATTTATCCATTTAAATTTATTTAGGATTTCCCACTCTTTACTTTACGTTCCCTATGTTCCCATCTCAAACACATCGTGTATTGCTTGCGCTGCCTTATGTGCATCTTCCTTCTTTACTACAAAAGAGATATTAAACTCTGAACTGCCCTGTGAAATCATTATCACGCTTATTCCTTTTTTGCCAAGCGCGGAGAATACTTTACCTGCAACACCCGGCGTTCCTGCCATACCGGCTCCGACAACACCCATTGCGCAAACGTTGCTATTGGACGTGTAGTCACGTATCACAGTGCCACCAGAGTTTATGCTCTGTAGCGCACCAATAGCTCTTTCCAATTGTGAACTATCAATAACAATGGATATGGTCCTTTCAGAGGAGCCCTGGCTTATCATGATGATGTCCACATTTCCTGCGGCTAAGACAGAAAATATACGTGCTGCAACGTCCGATATACTCCTAACACCAGTTCCTGCGATATTAATAATCGAAGTGTTTTGAATGAGCGTAATGGCTTTAGCAGCTTTTTTTGTTTTCTCCGGCTCTTCGCCAATAAGCGTGCCCGCGTCTTCAGGGTTGAACAAATTTTTCACCCTTATCGGTATCTTCTTTTTCATCACAGGCTCTATTGCCCTCGGATGGAGGACGGAAGCACCGAAATAGGATAGTTCCATCGCCTCCATGTATGATATATAAGGTATCTTTCTTGCATTTTTTATCATCTTGGGGTCTGCACTCATTATTCCCTCCGTCTCCTTCCAGAGCCATATCTCATCGGCATCTATCGCCGTTCCAATTATGGTAGCCGTGTAGTCCGAGCCACCCCTGCCGAGTGTTGTTATCGTCCCTTTCTTCGTTTGCCCCGTGAATCCACTCACAACAGGTATCTTATCACCTAACAAAGGCGTAATTCGCTCTTTTATCTCTCGCTCTACACCCCATATTAATTGTGCGTTGCCATAATCCTCGTTCGTTATTATCCCGGCGTCACCACCTGTAAGATGCACCGCATCTATTCCTATTGATTGCATTGTGCCAGCCAGTATAGGCGCAGCCAATCTTTCGCCAAAAGAACCGATGTAGTCAAGCGATCTCGATGTTAATTCACCTAAAAAGCATATTCCAGTCAAGGCTTTCTCCATCTCCGCTAATCGCTCTTTGACTTCACTCTTCACCTCTTTCAATACATGTACGTTGTCTATCGCCTCGGACGCCGCTAACTCATGCTTCTTTCTTAATTCTTCCACGAACTCCTTCGCATTTTCCACTTTTCCCTCCGTTGCTACTCTATTCGCATTCTCTAACAGCGTGTCTGTGACAGTAGAAAGTGCCGAAGTGACAACAACTATTTCTTTCCTTTCTTCCGTTCCCCCCTCTTCTTTGAATCTTTTTATCAAATTTGCTACTGTCTTTATCTTTTCTCCATTTGCAACTGCTCCTCCACCGAATTTCATCACTACTCTCATTCTCTTCTTATCTTACTCCTCCTCTTCGCCTTCCACCTTTGCCTCTTTCATCTACCTATCAACAATTTCCGAATATTTATATAAAGACGAAAATTTAAAAATTACATAGCGGTTAGTGCTGGCTATAGTCCAGCGTAGATTAATAGGATAAAAAATAGAATAAAAATATAGCGAGGTGAGCATGCACATGGCAGGACAATTAGGTGGGATACCTATATTAATATTGAAGGAAGGTGGTGAAAGGACAAGAGGGAGGGAGGCACAGAGTGCGAATATAACTGCGGCGAAAGCAGTTGCTTCTGCTGTTCGTACCACACTGGGACCAAAAGGGATGGATAAAATGCTTGTGGATTCCCTTGGTGACGTGGTTATAACAAACGACGGTGTGACTATCCTCAAGGAGATGGACATAGAGAGCCCGGCAGCGAAGATGATGGTGGAAGTAGCGAAAACCGTGGATGAGGAAGCCGGGGACGGCACGACAACCTCCGTGGTTCTTGCTGGAGAACTGCTAAAGAAGGCGGAGGACCTCCTGGACCAGGAATTACATCCTGCGGTAATCGCAATGGGCTATAGACTTGCGGCAGAGAGAGCGAGAAAGGTGCTGGATGAAATCGCAATGGATATAAAGATAGAGGATGAGGCAGAACTGAAGAAAATAGCAAAAACTGCGATAACCGGAAAATTCGCTGAGGTTTCTCGTGATTTCCTCGCGGAGATTGCGATAAAGGCGGATAAGGCGATAGCAGAAGAAACTTCTGACGGCAAAAGAGTGATTGACGTGGATAACATAAACATGGAGAAGAAAGTAGGCGGTAGAATAGGAGATACAGAGTTAGTGCAGGGGATGGCAATAGACAAAGAGATAGTGCATCCCGGGATGCCAATGAAAATAGAGGATGCGAAAATAGCGTTGATTAATGCTGCGCTGGAGGTAAAGAAAACAGAGATTGACGCAGAAGTAAAAATAAGGTCATCAGACCAGCTAAGAAGTTTCCTTGCGGAAGAGGAGCGAATGATGCGGCGGATTGCGGAGTGCATAAAAGAAAGCGGTGCGAATGTCGTGATATGCCAGAAGGGGATAGACGACGTGGTGCAGCATTATCTCGCGAAGGAAGGGATTATTGCGGTAAGAAGGGCGAAGAAAAGCGATATGGAAAAGCTGGAAAAAGCAACCGGTGCTAAAATAGCGAGTAACGTGGAAGAAATGAGTGAAAGCGATTTAGGGTATGCCGGATTAGTAGAGGAGAGGAAGATAGCAGGGGATAAGATGTTGTTTATAGAGGAGTGTGAGAATCCACATGCAGTGTCCATTGTGATAAGAGGCGGGACAGACCATGTAGTAGATGAAGTTGAGCGGTCTTTACATGATACGCTTCGTGTGGTGGGAAGCATAATCGAGGATGGAAAAGCAGTTGCTGGTGGTGGAGCAGTGGAAACGGAGCTGGCACTGCGAATACGGGAATACAGTGCGTCGCTAAAAGGAAGGGAGCAGTTAGCGGTGGAGAAATTCGCAGAGGCGATGGAAATAATACCCCGAACGTTAGCGGAAAATTCCGGACTCGACCCGATAGACAAGTTGGTAGAGTTGAAAGCCGCGCATGAAAAAGGCAAAAAGAATGCTGGCCTGGACGTTTATACCGGTAAAATCGTTGATATGTGGCAACGAGGCGTGATAGAGCCACTGAGAACAAAACGACAATCGGTGGATTCAGCAGTAGAGGCGGCAATGATGATTATCAAGATAGACGATGTGATAGCGTCGAAGCGAGGAGCACCTCAAGCACCTCCACCCGGTGGTGGAATGCCGGGCGGTATGCCGCCATACTAATTTTTTAAAATGAGTGAAGATTGGAAAAGTGATTGGAGAACAGATAGATATTCAGTTGTAATAACAAATCCAAGTACTACACAACCAGCAGCGATTATTTTCCATTTAAAGAAAGACCCAGAAAAACGTGGGGCTATGAAGCATGCAGATCAGTTAAAACATCCAGTGAGTATGTCAGGAAGAGAAAAAGATGAGTTTGCAAAATTAATTGGAAATATAATAATAGAAGATTCTCCAATCTTGAAAAATTGGTTTAAAAATGAGGAGGAAAGATAAAAATGAAAAGATATATAAATATAACAAAAAAGAGGGGGTGAAAGCAAATCTCAACGAAAGGAAGAAGAAAGATCTGGCTTGGTCGAATCAGGGATTTGAGTGCAGATGAACTTGAAGCGCGGAAGCGACTTAACAAGAAGATAGCGTTTTTTGCAATAGGAATGCTCATTTTTGCGGCATTCATGGCTCTCCTGCCGTCGAATACACCTGAAGCACCGCCACCAACACCTGTTGCGGTAACGCCTGCAGTAACACAAACACCAAGACCCACACCTATTGTAACGCCTACGCCAACACTGGTTCTAACATATCAAGATTCTGAATACTCAGACTGAGGTATAGATATTGTATACAGCATAAGTGTAGATGTGAACTTAATGAAAAATGCTGCCGAGAGACTTGATTATGAAGGCCTTGAGACGTATTCAGGAATGCTGTATGACGATGCTAAGAAGGCACTGGACGAAAATAGATCAATTCGATGTATCATCAGCATTAAAACCGTCAAAAGACGAGTTTAAGCTAGGATTACAAGATTTTAAGCAGGCAGGGTATTACGGAGAGAAGGGAGCAAGAAATTACGATGCCGATGATCTAGAGACTAGCACTGACTATATGGAAAGGGCTGCTAGACATATGGAGAGAGCTGCTGATTTGTTACCCAAAGAATAGACTATTTGCTCTAAACCCCAACAAACTGCCAAGGATGCCCCGCTTTTCAAAGCGGGGTGGCCTGGATGTGACTTAGATTTTATACTATGAAATTGTTAATATAAATTAAAGAGGGAGGAGAAATAAAATGACCCATATCGAAATAAATCCCAAAATCTTATGCGGGAAGCCTGTGATAAAAGGAACGAGAATACCTGTATATTTGATATTAGAGCTCTTAGCTGCAGGATATGACTTCGAGAGGATAATGGAAGCCTATCCAGACCTGAAGAGAGAGGACATAGAAGCGGCGATAGAGTACGCCTCGGGGGTCTAAGGGTGAAGAGGTTATAGAGGTCGAAGCATGAAATTCCTTGTGGATGAGAATATCTCTCACCGCACTCTCAAGTTTTTGAAGGAGCTGAGCTACGATGTGAAAGGTGTCCCAGAACATCTAAAAAGGTCTGATGACGAAAACATTATAAGTCTGGCAATTGAGGAAGACCGATTTGTGATAACTTTAGACATCGATTTCGGTCGGATTTACTATTTTTCTAGGAGAGAAGAAGTCGGAATAATTGTTTTAAGAGTCCGTTTGCCGACCGTTGAACGAGTCAATCAGGTGCTTGAGAAATTTTTAGGAACGGTAAACTTGGAAGAGTTAGGCAAGTGTTTAATTATATTAGATGAAAAGAAGTTTAGAGTAAGAAGATGAGATTTAAAGTGGCAAAAAGATTAGACGAAGTGGGGCGAGGTTGGGGCTTCCCCCACACCGCCACCAGTGTTTTTTTCGCCTGTTCTACTTGTATTTCAATCTTCCACCTTTAAATTTGAACTCTGGCGGATTCCGCTCTGTTTCTATTAATTCTCGTGTTCTGCCCGAAATCTGTGAGTCGATATCCGCCGCCTCTTTCGCTACTTCACTCTTTGCTATATGCAAATCATCTATTTTTATCATTCCGGTAGCGGCGCCAGCAGCAGATATAAGAGCCTGCAATTTCACCTGCAACGGGTCTATTATTCCCTCATCCACCATGTCCTTCACCTTCTTGTCACTTCCTGATATACCAGCATTTTTATTGCCCGCGTAATGCTCAGCTCGCAGCTTTGTAAGCGTATCAATCTGGTCCATTCCGCTATTCTTCGCTATTGCCTTCGGTATAGACTCCAGAGCGTCTGCAAAAGCATCTACTGCCAGTTGCTCCTTACTGGGTATAGTTCTTGCGAATTTTCTTAGCACAGCGGCGCATTCTGTTTCCACGGCACCACCACCTGGCACTACTCTGTTGTCATCAAATAAACGAGCAACAGCGTGTAAAGCGCTCTTTATCTCGCCCACCATACCTTCTAAAACCCTGATAGACGCGCCTCTTATAATTATCGTAGAAGTTTTCTTATACGGACATTGCTCAAAAAATACGTATTTGTCACCGCCTATTTCTCGCTGCGTTACTCTTCCTGCAAAGCTTAATTTATCTTCGCTCAGGTCACTCACGTCTTTCACTATCTTACCACCTGCTGATTTCTCCAGCCGCTTCAAGTCCGTTAACTTCACACGTTTCATCAGCATTACCCCCGCTCTTCGGAACTTATCCAGCGCATCATCATCCACACCCCAGCGACAGCAAACCACGTTTGCACCTGATTTTATTACGGGGTCTATGAGTTCATCGAAAAGCTTCGTTCTTGCCTCCCGGAACTCGCGGAAATGAGTTGGTTTTGAAAAAGTAACGTGAAAATCAACGGCACCAAGCGTTTCACCGGCTTTGCTTCGTTCTCTTGCCGCTGTTCCTGTTGGCAGCTCCTTCCTACCTTTTACTTTTGGCTCCTTATGTTCAAGGGGGAAATCAAGTAGAGCTATCTTTGCGTTCTCCACTTCTGTTGGCAGCTCATCCAGAACGTGCCTGTCCACAACAACGCCTTCGGAAAAACTCGTCTCTTCTACCCTTCCTCCTGCTTTTGCCTCTATTAATACATCGTCCACATCTATCGGCAGCTCGCCGCTTTCGCTTACCCTTTTTATGCTCTTCACTATCGCATCTACTAATTTATCCTCGTCACAATAATCGCTTCTCTTAAATGCTGTCTTCGCCACTTTATTCAAATATTCATCGCTTTCTCTTATCTCCACCGGTGAGGCTATATCACTTAAGACCTCTTTCGCCCTCTCCAGTGCCTTCTCATAGCCCCGCACAATCACATTTTGATGTATTCCTATGTTTTTCAGTTCAAATCCACGCCACACCAGCTCACCGGTCAGAATCATAACCGTAGCTATGCCATCTCCTACCCTTTCACCTTGTGTTATCCCTGCGTTTATCAATACGTCAACAGCAGGATGCATGTATTTCAATTCCCTTACTATGGTGTATGCGTTACTGGTTACGAGGTCCTCAATTTCCCCTTTTGTGGCTCCACTGGTTATCAATTTTTTCGACCCAAGAGGACCGATAGTGGATTTGAACATGTCAGAAAAAGTAATAGAAACCTGAGCATTGGTTTCCTGAATTTCATCCGGCGGCACTTCCCCCGGCGGCAACTCCTCCTTTATTGTCATCTTTTCTTTTGCCCCTCTCTATATATCTTCACTATAATGTGTAAACATAAAAATACATCTAAAATTATCTTTATGAATTTGTCAATTTCTCATAACGAAGACTCTTCTTTGATAAGAGACCGCCTATGGCAGTGTTCCCTTATTATATCAGACCTGCTTATTATTCCAACCAGTTCTTTCTCTTCCTCTTCACTCCCTCCCTTTACCACCGGCACTCTCCCTATATTGTAAGCGTCCATCTTATACAGGACATCCTCTAAAGGCTCGTCTGGATATGTTATTATCACATTTTTCATGCACGTTAGCTTTATCATTCTATAATCCGCTCCTTTTTCCCTTTCTCTCTCCAGGTCCATTATACCCGTTATTCCCACCAAATTCCCTTCTTTATCAACCACCGGATAGGTTACGTGCCCCGCACTCCTTGCAAAATAAAGTGCCTCTTTCACCGTCTTATCTTCTGGAATAGTGATTACGTCCTTTGCATACGCATCCTTCACTTTTATCCCCTCAAGTAAATCCACCATAAATTCCCTCCTATGTGCTGGAGATTCTTTTCTCGTTTTTTTCTGGTTCTCATATATCGTCCATCCACCGGAAAGCGCATAAGCCACTGCTGATGCAAGCATCAATGGCACCAGCAGGCTGTAACTCCCCGCCATCTCGGAGATCATTAATATTGCTGCAATAGGCACCTTTGCCACACCACTGAAAAAAGCAGCCATTCCTACAAGCACAAAAGCCGACATCGTTGCTCCTGTTATTATTCCAGGGAAGAAAAAATGTGCTATTCCGCCAAACAGCCCGCCCAACATCGCTCCTATAACCAGAGAGGGAGCAAAAACTCCTCCACTTCCTCCTGACCCGATGGTAAATGACGTAGCAAATATCTTCGCAATGACAATAATAAGCATCACAGAAAGAGATAATTTCGCATCCATGGCTAACTGAATACAGCCATATCCCAGACCAAGCATTCCATATAACACTTGTTGGTTCCACCAGCCAAGTGACAATACAAGCATTCCAAGCATTAATCCACCTATAGCAGGTTTTAGATGATTCGGAATCTTTAATTTCCTGAAAATGTTCCTCGTCCCATAAAATACCTTCACGTAGAAAATACCTAATGCCGCGCATGCAATACCTAATATCATGTAAAAAATCAGTTCTGAAGGATGGTTAAAAGCGTATAGGGGCGTTTTAAATATGGGCTCCCAGCCTATAAGCGGAAAAGAGCAGAATACTGCGTATGCAACCACTGAAGACACAATCGCGGGAATCATGGATGCCATCTCGAAGTCTCTTTTATATAAGACCTCTATGCCAAACAATGCACCACCGAGAGGCGCTTTAAATATGGCTCCGATGCCCGCAACAGCACCACAAACCATCATCGTCCTCCTCTCTCTTTCGCTCAACTTCAAACGAGAAGCTAAAAAAGAGCCGAAACCACCTCCTATCTGCGCAATTGGACCCTCTCGCCCTGCACTACCGCCTGAGCCAATGGTTATGGCTGAGGCGATTGATTTGACCAGAGGCACTCTTTTTCTTATCTCGCCCCTCTTGTTGTGAAATGCATCAATTATCGCATCAGTTCCATGCCCCTCTGCCTCTGGAGCAAACGTGTATATAATCAAGCCAGCAATAAGCCCTCCAACTGCTGGAATCAATGCAAGCACCCATAAACGGAATGAATTTGAAGGCAGAGACAAAATACTTGATTCACCAGCCGGTAACGCGGGATGGTAGCCAGAAACATAACCCTGAAAAAATGCCGTTGTCGTTTGTAACAATAAATAAAAAGCAATGGCACAGAGTCCTGCCACTACTCCGATTATTATGCTCCAGAGAACCCATTTCTCTATGTATCGCAGCTCTTTTGTGCTTAGTTCCTCCATACCCGCCACTTTTTATCCCTTATCCTTTTAGAATTATTATGTTACTTTATATCCCACTCTTAATAAATATTCAAAAATGAGGTGCAGTAAAGGAAAATGCAATAATCCGGCAATAATCTATCAGAACTACTCAGGGCTGCACTTATGCGAAGCTCATTTCGTTGAGGACGTGGAGCGGAAAGTAAAAAAAGAGATGAGGAAACAGTTGATGGTAGAGCGCGGGGATAAGATTGCAGTGGCACTGAGCGGAGGAAAGGACAGTGCAGCTCTTTTATATATGCTAAAAAAGATATTTCATAATCGTAACGATTTGGAATTCTTTGCGATTGCGGTGGATGAAGGAATAAAAGGATTTCGTGCGATAACGCTAAGAAATGCGGAAAAAGTGGCAGAGGAGTTGAACGTGGCATTTTTTCTATTTTCATTTGAACATGAGTTTGGGTTTACGCTGGATGAGATAGTAGCAAAAGGGTTCGAGCAGGCACCTTGCACTTTTTGTGGTGTCCTGAGGCGGAAAATACTGGATATAAAAGCGAAGGAACTGGGTGCTACGAAGGTTGCAATCGGTCATAATCTGGACGACGAAGTTCAAACGATTTTAATTAATTATATACGTGGTGATATAGAGCGGTTAGGCAGGCTGCGAGGGCGTAGAGAAGAGTTTGTTCCGAGGATTAAGCCGTTAAGAGGCGTTCCTGAGGAGGAAGTTGCTTTGTATGCGCTTGCAGCGGGAATACAGGTAAATAACGTTTATTGTCCTTACGCCTCGCTCTCTTTCCGTTTCACGGTGAAAAAAATGCTGAATGAGTTTGAAAGAAGACACCCCGGGACAAGATATTCGTTGATGCGAGGATACGAAAAGCTGTCTGAATTTTTGCCGACACAAGGAGGGAGAAAGCTTTTGAGGTGTGAGATATGTGGAGAAGTGTCAGCATCGAGAATGTGCAAGGCTTGCGAGATAATTGGAATGATGAAATGAAAATCTTGTTAATTGAACCACCGAAAAGTGTTTGGGAATTATAAGAATTCTTTTAGCTATCGCAGTTCCATTAAATGTCGAAATTTTATGACTTTTATATATATTTTTAACATATGTTATTTCTGCTTAATATTTTTAATATGTCAAATATCAAACTTATTAGCGCATCATATCTCAAGATTATAGTTTTCCGCAAAACTTAAGCTCGATTATGGAATGTAGGGAGAGGAAAAATGAGAGGAGGAATAGAAAATGATTGAATTAAACAAAGTTGGAGCACATGTTGAGGAGAACGAAGTATCTTTCGGGATATACCTTCCAGAGATGAGGGAAAGGGATGGCTACCAGGTAAATGTTAGAGTAATTCATGCCAGGGACCAGTTTACCGCAGGCATCGAACCCGAGACTTTCGATTTGACATATCAGCCAGGAGAGTCACTTGACCTCTGGAAAGTAGAAATACCGATGCGGGAGGAAAGAGAAGGGCATTTTGGAAGCCCAGGAAAATATTTATACCGCTATGAGTTAATCAAGTCTGGAGAACTGATTACCTGGTTTAGTGACCCTTTTGCATTTGAGACCGGACCAGGGACGCTCTCTGCTTTCAGATTCGGAAACCAAGAAACTTTCAAATGGGAGGAGATGGACTTTAAAGTCCCTCCTTTAGAAGACCTCGTTGTATATGAACTGATGGTAGCTGAGTTCAACTTGACTTTCGAGGGTGTCGCAGCGAGATTGGACTATTTAAAGGGATTGGGCGTAAATGCCATCGGGCTGATGCCTGTGACTAATATCCCGGAACCGCATCGCTGGGGTTATATGCCCCTAAACTATTTCGCACCAGAAGACCGTTATGGTGGAGCCGAAGCTTTTAAGCATTTAGTAAACGAATGCCACAAGCAAGGAGTGGCGGTAATCCTTGATGCGGTTTACGCACATTGTCATCAGAACTTTGGCTATAACGCAGTTTACGATCACCCTAAAATCCCGATCAAGAACCCTATGATGGATCCTTTTGCAGAGGATATGTTCGGCACCGGGACCGATTTCTCCAAAGAATTCACTCAGCAGTATTTTTTAAAGGTAAACCAATATTGGCTGGACGAATATCATGTTGACGGCTTCAGGTATGATTATGTGCCGGGATTCTATGATGGACCTACGGGTGTGGGTTTCGCAAAGCTCACCTATGAAACTTATCAGTATGTAAAGGAGGAGAACATTGAGCGATTCCGTACAAGCGATGGGCACATGAACATTGTTCAGTGTGCTGAGCATCTCCCTAATCCAAAGGGAATTCTTACGGAGACTTATGCCAACACATGCTGGCAGAATGATCTTTTGGATAAAACAATTGATACGGCAAAATGGCGTTATATAGATGACCGGTTTGCTCATCTACTTGACCTAAACTTTTTAAGTTATCCGGGTGAATATGCAAACCCCTCTACGGGCGACCGTATGCCAGTCACCGCGTTCCAGTATATAGAATCGCATGACCACAGTCGTCTGATTACCTGCTTTGGTGTGCATCTTAAAGACCCTTATGGCTTTGACTACGGCGACCGGGGGAACTGGTATTGGCTTCAGCCTTTTATCATCGCCCTCTACACCGCACAAGGCATTCCCATGTTATATCAGGGTCAAGAGATTTGTGAAAATTACTCCCTTCCAACTGGCGGTTGGGCGAGAGTGCTGGCAAAAAGACCACTTAGATGGGAATACTTCTATGACACGCCTGGAAGAAGAATAAGGGATTTGCATCGAAAGATGGGAGTTATCCGAAGGGAAAGAAGAGCTCTTAGAAGCAGAAATTCATATTACTATCATACAGAATCGGATACAGGAAGAGGGATTATCTTTTATTTACGGGAAGCTCCGGCATCAGACCACACCCCTCAAGAGAAGATAATAGTGGGATTGAATTTCAGTGGCAATGACTACAATAACGATTTCCCATTCCCTGACTCAGGGACATGGCGTGATTTATTGCACGGCGAAACAATCTATGTAAGTAAAGCAAACCAGAGGAAAACAATAACAATCCCCAGCCACTATGGGAAGGTTTATCTTTTAGGATAAGAATTCAATGCAATGGTACGGACATGTTTGGCAAGGCGGGAATGGAGTGGCTAAGGAGCTAAGCTATTTGAAGTGGATCAGTTCATCCTTGATGGTGAGTTCCGTACTATTGAGATATTGAAACGGCTGATAGGGGAAACAGATTGCATATTGCTTGTCTCCTTTCGGACATACCCAGAATATTGAAAAAGCTTTTATTACTCTGAAACATAAGTATTGTTTGGGAAGAATAAAGATGCCCGAAGAAGATTGTATTGTTGCCGAAGATTTCGACCTTGCATGGAGTAATTTTGACCCGTTTTTTTACCTTACCTGCTAATTGCCCGTTTCACGTAGAGCGAGTAGGTAAGCCTTTAAATAAGCTAATTAGAGCCCTTTTGCGTCAGCACAGACAGCCGCCTAAGTACTTCTTTTCAGGTCATAGAGGATGCGGCAAGTCAACAGAACTTAACAGGCTTGAAGCGGATGAGGAAATCAACAAAAAATTTTTTTATTGTGAAGTACTCGGTTAAGGACGTGTGCGACGTTAACAATCTCAATTATGTTGACGTTCTGTTCTCGATAGGAGCGCAATTATATATCCAGTATATTAAAGCGGGCAAGGAACTGGAACCAGAGCTAATAGAAAAACTTGAAGGTTGGGGGAGCAGCATTGAGCAGGAGATGGAAAAAACAGAGTCTGCCAGAGTCTCTATGAAAGGTAGGATTGGTGCGTTTTTCCTCTTGCTACAAGCAAAAATCAAGTCTGAGCATGCTACAAGGGAAACCATCAGGAAACAAATTGAACCAAAGCTTTCTGAGCTTATTGATAAAATAAATATGATCATTGCAGATATCGAAGGCAAAGAGAAGAAGAACGTGCTTGTTATAATTGACGATCTGGATAAACCCAGTTTAGAGCAAGCAAAGGCAATCTTTTATAATAACTATACGGCTATTACGCAGCCTGCATGCCATATTGTTTATACAGTGCCAATTTCTATATTTTTCACCACGGAATTTACTGCGATAAAGGAAACAAGGTTTTTCCTACCGAATATTAAACTGCACGCTAAGAAGGATAGAAACAGCATATACGAGCCTGGCTATAAACTGATGAGAACGTTCGTTTTTAGAAGAATGAAAGCGGAGCTAATCGAACCAGAAGCCCTTGATTTAGCCATTAAAATGAGCGGTGGTGTGTTCAGAGAAGGTGCACGGATAATGCAAATCGCTGCGGACAGCGCAATAGAACAAGAAAGGAATCGTATAATAAAAGAAGATGTGGAAAGGGCAGAGCGAGAAATAAGAAGCGACTTTAAGCGTATTCTAAAATCTGAAGACTATGATACCCTTAAAGAAATCCGTAAGACTAATGATATACGTGGGATAGAGAAGATAGGGGATTTATTGCATAATCTTAGCGTGCTTGAGTATGAGAACGAAGAAAACTGGTGTGATATACACCCTACGCTCGAAGCACTATTAGAGAAATGAGATGGTGGAAGCAAAAGATAATTTCGAAGGGCGAGTTTCAAGGCTTGCCAATTACTTAACCCGCGCCTACAAATATAACAAACCCTCTATTCTCTTTGCCATGTATCTGAGTGAATTTTTGCGCAGTGACGTTGAGAAATCGCTTAAGAGCGCGTTGATTGAACAGGGGCTCGAAGTTGTGAGCGTTGACGCAGGGAACAATAAAGACCTGCCATCCTATTTTTCGTCAGTAAACTCCGGCAACACTGTTTTTTCCGTTCATAATATGGAAAAAGGATTTCCCGAAGCTCTTCAGTATTTAAATTTTAAGCGAGAAGAACTTATCGAGCATCATGTCAAGGCTGTATTCTGGGTAAGAGAAGAGGAACTTGCTCGTATCAGTCTTGAGGCGCCTGACTTCTTTGCGTTCAGAAACCGCGTGGTAGAGTTTATGGAAGTACCTGCGGCTGAAGAACGCAGACCTGCTCTGGTTGAATTCGCCTTGGAGACTGAATATATATCTCTGGATGAGATCAAGCGAAGTATAGAACTAAAAGAGAAACTGCTTGCCGAGCTTTCTGCTGAGGATGAAATAAGCGGATACCTGCTGGGTTCTCTTGGGATATTATACCTTCAAATCGGGTCTTTTAAAAAATCGCTTGAGTATTATGAAAAAGCCCTTAAGATTGCTCAGGATATTGGCAATAGACAAAACGAGGGTGCATCGCTCGGAAGCATTGGAAATACTTACCATTATTTGGGGCAGGTGGAACGAGCGATAGAATATTATGAGCAGGCACTCGCTATTTCCAGGGAGATTGGAGACAGACGTGGTGAAGGCGCCCGGCTCGGAAACCTCGGACTTGCTTATTCTGATCAGGGGCAGGTGGAACGAGCGATAGAATATTATGAGCAGGCACTCGCTATTTCTAAGGAGATTGGAGACAGACGTGGTGAAGGCGCGGATCTCGGAAACCTTGGACTGGCTTACGCTGATCTGAAGCAGGTAGAACGTGCCATCGAATATTATGAACGGGCACTCGCTATTGCTACGGAGATTGGAGACAGACGCAATGAAGGCAACTGGCTCGGAAACCTTGGAAATGCTTACGCTGATCTGAAGCAGGTAGAACGTGCCATCGAATATTATGAACGGGCACTCGCTATTGCTAAGGAGATTGGAGACAGACGCAATGGAGGCACCTGGCTTAATAATTTAGGCGTGACTTTCAAGGATTTGGAAAATTATGATTTAGCATTGGCTTGCTACCTGTTAGCCAGAAAGATACGCATAGAAATCAGAGACCCAGAAGTTGAAAGAACAGAAAATAATATTAAAGAATTAAAAAATAAAATAGGAAAGGAGAAATTCCGAGAACTTATGGATACGGTAGAACCGAAGGCAGAGGAAATTATACAGGGTATTTTAACTGGCTGACTTCGAAGTTTGGAATTATTTTATGACAGAAAAAAACGAGAGAAGTTTTAATATTCCTCAGAAGTGTTGTTTATGTATTGTAGTTAGATTCCCTATTATAAATGGAAAAAATCATTTAGGATTTGGTAGTATTTGATTAGGATTTTCTTGCCAACCTCCATGTTCTTGACACATGCTCTTTCTACTTAATTCCTTTTATTCCGCTTTTGGAGATATTAAAATGAAAAAAGATAGGAGGATGATAAAAAATGAGCGAGGAGTTAAGTGGGATAATAAAAAGCATGTGGGAAGAGTTTCGGAAGACGATCACTGTCGAAGCCGCAATCGGGAAGCCCATAGAGATAGAGGATAAGACCCTGATACCCATCTTCGGAATCGGCTTTGGCGCTGGTGGTGGCGGTGGCAAGGGGAAAGAGAAGGAGGGAGAAGGATATGGTGGAGGCGGCGGCGGTGGAATAGGACCTGTTGCCCTCGTGGCGGTGTTTAAGGGCATACCTGGACCTGAAGGACTGAAGGTGCTTTCGCTGAAGCCATCAGGCGCAATAGAGAAGATCGTCGGAGAAGCTTTGCCAATGGTGATGGAGAGTATCAAAGAGATGAAGGAGGGCAAAAAAGCCGAAGAAACCTCATGACACCTATATCCGTCTAAACTACGATAGACATGATGCTGATTCTCGCGATTGTTTTAGCGATTATATTAGCCTTAATAGCTGCTATGCTCCTAATACCTGTTGACATCGCGTTTAGACTCTTTAAGGAAGAACCTTTGACACAATTATGCATCTCCTTTGGGTTCTTAATGGGCATTGCTTCGGGACGCATAGACTTTAGCACTGATAAGAGAGAATTTCGATTACGGGTCTTGGGCGTCACCCTTCTCAGGAGAGAGTTTGAGAAGAGGAAAGAGAAACCGAGAGAAGAGAAGCCCACCGATTGGAAGAAGATCGTAGTGAACGCAAATGAGCTCTATGCTGCTGGGAAGGATCTGATCGTAGCGCTCACCAAAAACATATCCATAAAGAGATTAGGAGGTAAGGTGACGGTAGGGCTATCCGATCCGTCCCGGACGGGCATGCTGACTGGTTTTCTATACGCAGGCAGCGGCATAGCAAAGGCATTCCTGCCTGAAACCAGCCTTGAAATTGAACCTTCCTTTGAGAAGGAGCAGATGGATGCGGATATAGAACTGAGGCTTAGCCTACCTCTATTTAAAACTATCATCCCCTTTATCCGTTTCTTCAGTAGGACAAGGAAGATTTTCTAACGTTGCGATTTTGAGTTATTAATACGTATAAGTTCTGCGGAACTTAAACGGCGAGAATTCAACCCCGCCGCCCTCATAAAATTTCGTGAACCACTCGTAGAAATGCAACCTGATTGCCTGGATACCAGCCATTACCGCCTCAAGTATTATCACGATAACAGTCCCGGCTAAGAACACCACTGTGGCTATCACCGGTCCTATCGTCGGGTTTATCTGCAAGCACATGAAAGTCAAAAGAATGAAGACCTGGATTAACACTGCATGAGCTAATGCCAGAGCGAGAATCCTGCCATAAGAGACTGTATTCGCAAGAAATCTGAAGAAGTTCTCCAGCATTGCATCTATCACGCCATCTATAAGAATGAGGAGGTAGTCCATCATTGACCTCTTTTCTCCATTACTATTACCGCCGTGTTCACCCCCTTCTCCATGCTTCAACTCAGAAACTATCTTGAGGATAAACAGCGAAATTATAGGAAGCAGAACGAAAATAGTAGCATTTCTTAGCAGCACCGGGATATTGCCTTCTTTCAGCTCCACAAAGTAAAAACCAAATAAAACGAGCAAGAAATAAAGAGCGCCGAACAAACACCAGATTTTTACAAACCCACTTATCCTTTCAAAGACATTTCTATTCGAGAAATTGTTTATCACATTGAGAACTAAGCCAAGCCCCATGTGTGCTGCGCCTATCAACATTGTCACGACGAAAAAGAACTCAAGTTCAAGGACGGGCTCGAACGTCAAATCTCCAAGCGGTGCCCAATACGGAATATTCATACCCACCGAATCCGCAACCAACTCCGATGCAGGGTGGCTGAATCCGAAAAATTCGCCGAATACTACGCCCGCAACCACCGAACAGAATCCGCATAACACTATAATTACGCCCATTTCCCTCATTCCTTTTCCCAAGCCCTTAAACGCAAACATCAATGCCAGACCGAGCAAAAGTATTAAAAAACCATGCCCCATATCCGGAAACATAAGACCAAAAAGAACGGGGAATATTATAGCGGTTATCAGCGTTGGGTCTATATCCTTGTATAACGGATGCCCATACATATTCACAATGGATTCAAAAGGCTTTATTATTCGTGGATTGTTCAGTAAAGAAGGCACTCGCACATCCTCTCGCTTTGGCTCTCGCACCTCAACCACGGAAAATCCACCTGTCTCTTCGCTTATCCCCTCTATTACGTTCTCAACCTCTTCTTCAGGAGTCCAGCCTTCGATAACCCGCACGCGTTCACTCGTACCGAACAGAATCTTTATCTTTGCCTTGTTTTCCTCTATTTGCACGAGCTCTTGCATCACGAGCAAGTCCTTAAACCTTGCCCCCCTTATTCCTACTATTTCACGCTCCTTCTCTTTTATCTCGCCCTCAAGCCTCTTAATTCTTGTCTCTACTTCCACTATCGCTTCCTTTATCCGCACAGGAATATCCGTTGGGGGTCGCTGCCAGAGTTCAAAGTCCAGCCGCATCAGCGCCCTCTCCACTTCTTCCTTATCCTTCTTTAAAGTTACAATCACCGCAAAAGCAACTTCCTCTTCTTCTTCTTCTTTTCCCTCGGTTATCTCCTTCGACACGACAAAGTGATTTTCCCCTGCCCCGGATACCGCTTCAAGAGTGCTTCCCAGCTCTTCTAAATTCCTGCCCGGCAACTTACCCGCATACACAGAAATAAATTCCTTCTCACCTACAAAATCCAGATCAACGCCAAATCCTTCTAATATCTTTAATACCTCTGATAACTCCTTTGTATTTGATAATTCTTCTCTTAATCTCTCATCCTCCCCCGTTAACTCGGTTACCGTATCCTCTAATCCACTAAACTCCGTTTCTATCTCTTCTAATCTTATCTCATCTACCTTTATCTTCTCCGCTTTTTCCTCTACCTGCTCTTTGAACAGCATCTCCTTCAAGCTCTTTTTACCCGCTGTCGGAGGTCGTAACAGAGCTATTATGCTGTCTATCCTCGTCAAGAGTTCAGCGGTTTTTATTAATACCGCATCAGCCCTGGAAGGTTCTATTAGCCCTTCCCATTCATCTATGAATTCCTTTATATCTGTAAGATGGACGGAACCCAAAGCATCAATTTTTTTGATTACACCATCTACATGCCCCTCCAGCGTGACAATTCTCAGTTCCCTCATCTCCGCAGGTCTCAGCATCGTATTCTTTCTCTTCCTTATCTGTAACTTTACACTTTGGTTACCTATATATACCCAACATATACCGAAAAAATTCTTTCGCTTTTTAATATTTTTGTTTTTGCGCTTTAACCTTTTCTTTTCCGTAAAAATACGAAATTTTTATATGCCGAAGCATGGTTAGGTTATGGTATCAACCAGACAAAAACAAAAGGAAGGAGGGAGTGGAAAAAATGGAAGAGAGAAAGGATTTCGGCGATTTGGAGAGAGAAGTAATAGGGATGGGGAAATGCGCACTTTGCGGTGGCTGTGTCGCTACTTGCAGGTTGCTCGATTACGGCTATCTCAGTGTGGACTTTTCAGAAGAACGACCTGCGATAATAGAAGGGCTGCAGTGCCCGCCGGGTTGTGGATACTGCTATTACCAATGTCCAAGAGTGGAGAAACCGGAGTTAAAGGAAGGACTGGAAGAAATTTACGAAGTTGTTAGCAAAGATGAGGAGATAAGAAAGGCGTGTCAGGATGGCTGTGTTGCCACTTCGCTACTTGCTTCCGCACTTGCTGATGCGATAGTGGAGGGCTGTATAACCGTTGCAGACAGAGGGGAATGGGTGCCAGAGGTGCGAGTTGCGATGGATAAATCGGGCTTGATAAAGTGTGCGGGTAACAAATATACGCCTGCGGCAACACTTACCGGTATAGCAGATGCTATTTTGAACTACGGACTCTGGAGTACCGCTCTGGTAGGAACGCCGTGCCAGATGGCGGCGTATGCGAAAATGCTCGATGTCGGACGGGATACGCACAATGCACATAACTTCTCGTCTAACGTGCGGTTAAGAATAGGTCTGTTTTGCAGGGGGATTTATTCGTATGAGAAATTGATGAAGGAATATCTTGAACGCAAGCGTGGTATAGATCTAAGTGAGATTACAAAATTAGCGATTAGCGATGATGTTTTACACGTGTATGCAGGTGATAAAGAGCTGTTAAGTGCAGGAATTAACGAGATAGAGGATTGTAAGCGAGACGGATGCAAGATATGTGAAGATTTCACCGGGCTGTTTTCTGACATAAGTGTTGGAAATACAGGCACACCCGCAGGTAAGTCCGCGGTTATAATTCATACTGATTTTGGTAAGGAGGTATTTGAAAGCGCTTTGGAGTGGGGATTTATAGAGGCGAAGCCGATAGACAAGTCAGGTGCGGATTTTATACGCAGGTTGCAGAACGAGAAGAGAGAAGCGGGGATTGCAGTGAAGGATATATAAAACACGTATGTGAAGATTTGACGGGGCCGTTTCACGATTCCCAATTATCTACAAAATTTATTTGCATAAGGAAAAACTTATATACTCCTTTTTGTAAATTATGTAGTAACCCGGTGAATTGGAAATCGCAATCGGAAGGTTAGAAAGAAATGCGTGGGTATGGAATTGAGGAAAGGAAAAATGGGAAAGGGAATAAATCCCAGAAGTAGGTGGGAAATCGTTTTGGATATACTGAGGGAGTTATCCAAAGAAGAAAGGGAGAGCGAAGGTAAAGCGAAAAAGACACGCTTTATGCAAATGGCATATCTGGATGAGCGGAACTTCCAGAGATATTTTGACTTTCTCATGGAGCAGGGGTTTGTAGGGAGAAGTAATAGTCCGGAAGAAGGAATGAGCTACGAGCTTACAGGGAAAGGAAAAGATTTGTTGAGAAGATTGATGGAAGTAGAGGATATACTACGACAAACTTTTTATCTTCGTCCTCCTTTTATTTTTAGCCACGCTAATAAACTCTTGTGATAAGGAAATTTTGGCTTTAAGTACCTGTTTACCGCAGAGCCCGCAGAGAACACAGAGACTCAGAAAAATCATTTATCTCATCTCATTTCAGCGCTCTCCGTGATCTCGGCGATAAATAAATACAGCTTTTTCTTTCTAAGAGAAGATTTGTGGATAAGGATGAGCTTTATAGTAGTTTTAAAACTTCTCGGGGGGATAAAATCTTAACTGGAGACAGCTTCTTTAATGTTTTGTCGCCAGAAAAAATCGGGCAATTCAATCTCAATGCGAGTGCTAAATACGGTACGTCCTTTGAATGTTCTGATAGAAGCCGCTTGGCTTTTGATATACATTCGAGGAATTGTGACATTGGTACGATGGTTATTTCTTCTACCAAAAATTCCATCACTTCATCAAATTCATCCTTTGGTAATTTTGTTTCCTTTAATAATTCCTCTTTATGTTCCCCAACTTCTATCCATAAAAACTCTGGAGCACCGAACTCTAATTTTTTGAGTACGCTATTGAGCAGGAATACGTCAAACGTTACTGCTTTCTTTAGAAGACAAGATACGATAATATTGGCATCAACGACGAGCATCATGCTTTATCACTTGAACATCTCTTCATATCGCCTTGCCAAAGATTCACTTATCTTATCTGATAATTCAAGTGCTTTCTCTTCTGTCAACTCGCTTTTGGACACGATTCTTTTCAGTCGTGCAAGCCTTCCAAACTTCTCTTTAACCAATCTGCTCACCGCTAACGACCAGTCTATTCCGGAAACTTTTTCGACCTCTAACTTCAAATCTTCTGGAATTTCTAACTTTAACTCCGCCATTTTCAATCACCAATAATAATATTTTAGTAGCGTATATATAAATAACCTCGCCTTGACGAAAGTCTTTTGCAGTTGTTTTACATAAAATCAGTTCTGAAAGGAGCTCTGCATCCAGGTTGGAGGGAGTAAGGGATGCCAGCAGGCAATAACATTAACTATTACAAATGGATGGCTAAGGTTAAAGAAGGGAGGCAAAAACTGCACTAAAACTTTTCTTTTAAGAAAGTTTTAGAAATCAATACATTAGGAAATGGAAGAGGAAAGAAAATGGAAATAGAAGAATTGTTAGAGATTTCGTCAGAGATAAGGGATTCGATAAGAACATACATTTCAGAAACTGCGGACTATGGCGAGATAATAGTGAGAAGAGCGAGGGACGTAACGAGAAGAATAGACATGTTTGCGGAAAAGGCATTAGAGAAAGCATTGGATAGTCGTAACCTGTGTGCGAGGATAATATCGGAAGAATTGGGCGACCACGTATATCCAAAAGGCGGCGAGCCGAAATTCACGCTTATTTTCGACCCCATAGACGGGTCCACAAATGCTATTCTCGGCATTCCGTTCTTCTGCTCCTCCATTGCTTATTCATCGAAAGTGGACCACGTTACTTTTGAGGACCTTCAAGCGAGCGTTGTTGCAACTATCTACGGGAAGACATATTACGCGGTGAAGGGTGCGAATGCGTTCTCAGACGGTAAGAAGCTTCCTCGTAAAGTGAAAGGGAAGACTAAACTCGCCCTCTCTGTCTATACTTACGGTGCGGATTCAATACCGGAGTCGCTGATACAATTTCAAAAGGAAGCTAAGAATGTGGTAGTTCGTGTGCTTGGCAGTATCGCAATGGAGATATGTTTGGTTGCGGAAGGTGCAATGGATGCGGTAATAGAGGTGCGTGGCTTAATAAGCGGGTATGACATTGCAGGTGCCGCGTTAATCTTAAAAGAAGCGGGAGGAATTATAACTGATTTAAAAGGTAAGGAGTTGAGAACCGAGGTAGGAAAAGCACAAAATATTTCTCTTATCGCGGCTTTGGAGCCTGAAATCTATAAAAGAATGCTCGGCTTGATATGACGGACGATGCAAAATGCGGATAGCGATATTGAATGAAGAGGGATAAGCCAAAGCCACCGACCCTGCTCTAAATATACGTATTTGCTCAATATCCTGTTGACTTAAATTCCAAACTCTGGGGCTCCGCCCCTACCACCCCGCAAGCCCTGTAAGGGCTTAGTTTTCTTTTTTCTAAAAAAGAAAAAATGTCTGATAAACACCTGTCTTACATACAATCTCTTTTATTTTCTCGCTCGCATTAACCGCGATATTCATCGCAGGAATAGAACTATGGAGCCCTTCTTTAATCATCATAAGAGCGAATAAAATTTTACTTTTGCTTTTTATTATTTTTACAGCCATAGCACCTCTGGCTGGCTTGCAAAGAGAAGGCGTTTTTGTTGGATTTAGAAAGACAGAATATGAAAAATATTTATATCAGTACATATCAAACAAATAATGGGTGAAGAAAATGGATATAGGCGAGATTGAGAAAAGATTGATTGGACTGGATGAAGAAATTCATGGGCTTTTGCAATATATCTCCAGGTCAAAAAAGTCGGAAGTGGAAGCAGAGCTTAGAGATTACGAGGATTTGAAGAAAAAGATAGCAAGGGACTTGAAAGAGCCGTTGGACCCTACCGCGGAGATTAGAAGCATGAGAGAGAGGCAATATCTGGTGTAGCTGATGAAACTAACAATTGATAGTGACGTGCTTGCTTATGCATTTATTGAACCTACCAAAGAGGTTTATAAAGAGAGATTTGACGAGTTCAAAGCCCTGCACAATAAGGCTGATTACATATACAAGGCTGTGATTAGGGGTGTTCATGAATTAATAATTCCCTCTACGGTTTTAATAGAAGTGGCAATTGTTATGAGTAGAGCAGTGGGAGAAGAGATTGCTAAAACTGTTTATGAAAGAGTAAAAAAGCATCATCCTGAAATAAAGACGTATCTTCTCAGAGAAGTGGATATTCAGAAGTTTAGTTTGTAAGTGACAACATGTCCGAAATCGTTAATCAAAGCCTGCAAAAAATAGCAAATGCTTTTGTGATTGAAAATAAATAAATCCGTGAAATGGAAAGATGGTAGGTGAGTGGATGTGGGGCAAAAGGCAAAAGGCGAGAGGCGAAAGGCTAATGGGTAAAGGAGGTTTTAAAGAACTTAGAGTTTGGCAGAATGGTAAAGACCTTGCTGTTTAGAAAGGGTGTATAGAAATATCACGTATGCTTTCAAAATTGATTTCGGCACGGTCTAAAACCTTTTGCCCTTAGCCATTTGCCTTTCACCCTTTCCCTATGTGGAAGGGCTCAATACATAGGTAAGTAAAAAAGCTCATTAGATAGGTAAGTGTTATTTGCTGAATTAGGTTCATTACATCGTACAGTGTTATTAAGTCTTCCAGATATCCTGTCCAAGAGGTCTGACCTCCTCATTTAGC
>JAUVZJ010000083.1 GCA_030602585.1 Candidatus Methanophagales archaeon
GTTTTCTTCCTCCAATATCTCCAGATCAAAATTACAATCAGAAGTAAAATCACAAGTACAATAAAATAAAAAATACCTGTGGGGTGAATAGCAATCACGGCGGAGGAGGATGTCCTTACTATCAAACTGCATCACCCCACAAACTTTTCTTTGTGTTTTTCATTTTTGTCACCTTTATCACAACGGTATGTGCGAGCATATCAAGGATTCTTTGTTTCTTTGCCATTTTCATATCAGTATCATAGCAATTAATAGCCAGATAAACCCACAAAAAGATCCCCAGAGAATACTGAATAATACAAGTAAACCGCTAAATCGAAAAATATTCCGTATGATGACACTATTAAGAGTTAGGTCATTGCCTTCCTCGCTTATCACTTTTATGCCCACCCATTCCTTGCCTAAGGTTTGCCCTCTTCTATACTCGAAAAATGTGAAATACACAAAAGCGGCAAAACCCTCTATCATAAGCTCAATATCCTCAGAGAAAGAAGGAAAACTAAATTCTAATGGTATAAATATGCACAACAATATAGCTCCTATAATTAAACTGTCAATAAATACCGCAATAGCTCTATCGCCAAGTGAAGCATATTTTATTTCCTTTTCCTCGCCATATCCTTCATAAGAGTTTTTCATTTCCTCCTTATCCAACCGAGAATAAAACAATTGGTGGTTCTGAAATGACTATTGTCTGTTCTGGCGAATAGAACGCTCCGCCACAAAACCATCTTCTTGCTTCTGTGCCCGCAAGTAACAAAGAGAAAACTAAAAGAACCGCTATCTTCTTCATTTTCATTTTTATCGCATCCTATTCGCTCTTCAAATTAATGGCTTCACCGGAACGCAAATATCAACGATATGTTTGTTCTCAGGGTGCTCTTTTGGGTCGTTCTGGTAAATCTCAAAGCAGGGATGCCTTCCGGCATCTCCCTCTTTCTATATAGAAGTTTATAGCTTTTTGTAAATAATAGCAATTACCGCGCCTGTTATTGAATAATTGATTAACCCACTTATCAACTCTATTACCCACATGTAAACTGGGGCAAAGCCCGTCATCATAATTGGCCACATCAATCCTGCAAGCAACCAGACCATGATACCATAATTTACTCCTTTCCTTGCTCCGGTTCCAGGGACCGCACTATTTATTACTGAATAAACTAGTCCCATGAATAAACCTACTACAAGATAAGAGATCATCATTGCCAATATTCCTCCAGGGGATGTAAATTGAGGAAATGTTGCAGAGTACCACTCAGTTGTTCCAGGAACAATCACAATCATAAAGGCAGAACCAATCACAATCAATACTACCCCCGCTACAATCCCTGTAATTAACCATTTTTTCCATTCCATTTTATTACCTCGCTCCCTTCTTTTTCGTCACATACCCCGTCGGAGCCTGTGACCTAATTATGCCCATCATATTGAGGATATATATAAACTTTTCTATTTTTACTTGAAAATTTTAGTATCACTATCCTTGCTTATAGAAATATAGTAAATAGTTTTATAAACCCGATTACCAGTGCTACAATCACTATTTCAAGAATTTTTGATGTTCAATTTTCTTTAGAACGCCACACCCGAATTTATGTTGTGCCATTTGGCCAGACCCCTAAGGAGGGAGGGATGCATTATGCGCCTCCATAATTTTTAGGTATTCATCTATTAAATGAGCTTTCATTCCGGTAACAATCCTTATCTCCTCCTTACCCAAATGTTTGAAGATCCATCTACACATATTCCGTATACGCATAAGGAAACCATAGGGGACCGATAAAAGCAACCATGTGACCGCCGATAAATGGAATTGCAGAGACTAAGCACAGAATTATAATCAAAGCAAATAATCTCCAGAAATTCTTACCCTGCCAGCAGAACCTCCAACTCGCCTTCAAACCCTCGACTGCACCAAAGTTATGCATCACAATTGCAGGAACAATGCAACTCAGCGCCACTCCAAAGACAACCCCCGGTATCACAAGACAGATAAAGCCCGCTACCACGATCAAAACCATAAGAATAACACCTGCTATAACCGATCCAATAGTCGCCGTTAAAATCGAAAAACTTTGCTTTGAACTTGCCTCTCCCCTTTCCTTTATCTCCTTCATCATCGCAGTAACCCATCCTTCCATTAATGCTTCCACCAATAGGGCAATCAAAATAGCGATCACATACACGACCAGTGTGGATGGACTTATTGCCGAATTGATGCTTTCTGATCTGGGCGTAAATAAGATATTTCCGAATATTGCTTTTGTGTACAACACATCTAAACTGACCACTATAATTATGCTGACCACTACATTAAAAGGTCAAAAGGGGATGCTAACACATCCCCCAAATCAATTCTTGATGGCTTCAGGTCTTTAACGGTTTGCATGTTGATTTCCTCCATTCTCTTATTCTCTCATAGCTTTTCGTAAGCCCCAGCCTTCCCACCATCGGAATAAATTCCGAGGCATCCCATTTGCTGTATTCAAGGCTTCTCGCTTATAAAACATTTTTCTGGATATTACATTTATTCTTGGTTCTCATAAAAAATAAAGAAAAAAGTAGAGCTTCTAACTTGGCAAACTCTACCCTTTCAACTCTTTTCTTTATTGCCTTTTTCAACCTGGATTCCTAGTTCTAAAGGGCTTTACCGGAACGCAAATATCAACGATATGTTTGTTCTCAGGGTGCTCCTTGGGGTCGTTCTGGTAAATCTCAAAACAGGGGCGGTCGTCGAGCTGGTACCCGCTTTCCGGGAGCCAGTCGCCGTAAAGCATGCTCCATGCCTCTTCATATTCGTCAGGGTCAAGTTCAAATCTGCCAACAGCATACATGCCCCCGGGCACGGTCATTTTCCCGATTTCACCTTCAACCCGGGTATCCTCAGGAACAGTGATACAGGCACTTGTCCTGAGCTTGTCTTCTTCTGTTATCTCCGGGTCATCATGGTATACGGATAAGACCATTGTCTCTGGAAAGCGCAACAGCCCCCTGGGGCCCGCCCATTCCATCAATTTTCCAAACAGCCCCGCAAATAGTTTCGCGTCTCCCTTGTAAGGGCCGGTATGCCGGACATAGGCCACATGTAGTTCCGGCATTTCCTTAACTTCGACTTTGACCCGCTTTTTTCCTTTCATTTGCATCCTCCATACTTGTTTTTCCATCTTTATTTCACCTCATTTTGTTTTTATTTTCTTTCTATTTATATAGAAGCCCCAACCATACCACACCCGAATCAATTCGGGTGCATCCACTTTGTTGTTTCATTTTTCACCTATCCTCCAGCATAAATATGCGAGAATTGCCAGCATTCCGCTGAGTATTCCTGTCAAAAGCACTGTGAAAATATAATTAAAATTCAATGTTGATTTCGCGGAAACAACCGCGACCATACCAATAAAAAAGCTAATAGACGTCCAACTAATAAGCAGCCCCATAGTAACTTGTGCAAATGATTTCTCTGTTTCTCTTCTCATTTTTTAAGCACCACCTCTATTTGCTCTACAATTTCAAGAGTACGCCCTCTTGCTTCTCTAAATGTTTCTATGGACGGACGCTCTTGGATTTTTTTTAACTCATTAATAACATCATAGAAACCGCTCGAATCAACAAAGTCTCTTAGGGAATCTGTACCGTTATCGGTCTTGCGACCTCTGCCATAATGTTGCACCATCTCTTCTTTGCATTGTTCAAGCTCAATATTACCTCCTAATATATAACGCTTATATCTATCTATGATGGTGCCTTCAAAACCTTCTCTCCAATCTATCTTAAAGCCAACAAATCTATCCTTCAATTTTTCAAACTTTTTCCCTTGAAACGCTAGCTTACAATCCTCCTTAATAATCTTCTCTGACTCCTCTAACCATTTATTATAATCTTGAACGTTCTTTTTATGCTCTGGCAACAGTTCACGGATTTCCACAGGAGTGGAATTGTCATCTATCCATCTATCACTTTTTTCAATGTGATGATGGTCAATAGGCGCAAATCTATTAATACCCGATTTTATTTTTGTTATTTCTGGTTGGATATTATCTTTTTGTTGTTTTTCTTTTGTAGCTATTTCCTGCTTTCTAAATTTATCTTCAGCAAAAACACATCTGAGATAGGCTATTAAAGCGGCAATTACTAAAAACCATATCACCCAAATTACTAATCCTATAATCAAAGGATTAATGTAAGGCATTATAATCACCACCTTCACATCTATTATTGGTGCGCTCAGATGTGAAAGAATCAATGAAAGAAATAATGATGTTAACCATTGAATAGGCGATAATCCACGAAAAAAATATCGCCTTATTTCTTTCGCTTTCTTTATTTTTCCTTCCTTTTTCATATTCTTCCAACAAAAATCCAAGCCCCAACCTCTCCACACCCGATTAAAATCGGGTGCATCCTCGCTCGGTTCTCATCTTGCATCCTCCTTCTCTAACCATCCGCAAATGAAACTGCCAACTGCACCTAACAAACATACTTTGCCTAAGAGAAGATGTACACCACTCCAAACTGCAAACGTAACGTCATCTAAGGGCATCGCTCCAAACCTTGCTGTACTGACAAAACACAGCACAAAACCCATCGAAAGTATAAAACCCCATGCATACCAGTGGTTTTTATTCATTTATCCCTCTTACTCCCATGATTTTTTCTTCGGCCTCTTCTTTTCCTCTCTGTCTTCTATTTCCTCTCCCCTCCTCTCCTTCTCAATATCATATAACCCTTTCACTGCTTCTGATAATTCGTCCACCTTCTTGGAAGACCTGAAAATTTTTAACATATTAATAAAGCCTCCTACTATAATTGTTACCAGCACAGAAACCGCTAAGAGCCGTTGACCAAAATCGGGTGCTATAATGATAAAACAAAAACATATAACTGCTGCTACAGCAAGCGCCGAATAGAGCGCATACTTTACTAACTTTTCCTTTATATCCTTCATCATCAAAACGCAGCCCCA
>JAUVZJ010000071.1 GCA_030602585.1 Candidatus Methanophagales archaeon
CTATGAATTACTTTTAGCTCCTCTGTAACCGCCCCTAAATCACCAAAAGACAATTTCATCTGCATGTTACACCATCCTTGATGTTAGAGGTGGCATTTATTTAAATTAACGTATTTTTAAAAGTAATTTGACAAAGTCAAGATAATACCACTGGCTATTATATTCGTCTTCTTCCCATCGCTCATACCACGAACTTGGATGATCTTCGTAGCATTCTTTACATACAGCCGCTTTGTTTAAAGGTCGAAGATTGTCACATTCCACACAATACCCTGGTGCTTCCCGCCATTTATCATCTTTCCAGCCCATATTTATCACCCCCTCTTTTTCATTCCAAAGTTTCTGCCAATAGTTCAGATTGTTCCTCCAAAGACCATTTACGACCACAATCGCATTCCCCATAATATGTATCCTGATATTGACCGCCTACAAGTTCAAGGGTTATTTCCCTACCACATAAACATTTGATTGTTACTTTGGTTTGCATATTTACCGTCCTCTTTCAACTATTCCAAATTGTTCACGTAGATCATTATGAACCAACGCCGAATTATAAAATTCTTCCAGCTCTTTATAAAATCTGAAAAAGAATCTGTCTCTGTATTCTCTAAAAGGGGTCTGATTTACATATTGCTCAAATAAACCTTTTTCTTTTTCAGATGGGGCAATGATATAGAATCTCACCGGAAATCTTCTCGGAATTTTCAAAAGTCTATCTAATCCACTCTTAACTCTTGTGGATTCTTCAACTTCAAAGGCATATGCTGGAAATAGTCCATAGTCATCCTCATCAAACCATAGAGCGTCTATTTCTCTGATCTTTCTCAAGTTAGGACCTTCAAAAATGTCGGTACAGTCCAAAACAGACACATATTCCCTCAACGGTTTGCCCTGGAAATCTCTGATAGTTTGATCGTGCGGTGGTGCATAAGTTTCATATCCATAAATTTTTCCGAGTGTTACCAACATCCCTTGTGCAATTCCGTGATTAATTTCTGATTCTTCGGTAAATCTCTGTGAATGTGTTTTTAATGGCTTTTCTTCTAAAAGTTTATAAACGCCCTCTCCTAACGGTTCAAAAATTTTATATTGTCTTACAACCCTCCTTATCGTAGCTTGCCAAGTTGGGTTGGTCCTGGTTTTAGGATGCCCATCTATAACACTATTAATCTCAGATAAATGACCTTGCCCACCCAATTCCACTAAAGCATCTTTTACAACTTCTTTCCAAGTTACTTTCTGCTTATCCATTCTATTCCTCTTACTAATTTTTCCTCATTTTATTAAAAAACTCATCAATGCTCAACTTTGATAAATCTCCTTCGACTTTTGAACTATAATTTATTATTCCCGCATAGGGCGGATGAGCGCAGATGAGGTCTATGCTGTTGTCAGGTATATCAGATAAATCACGAGCATCGCCAGTTGAAACTTCAGGTTCGTAGATTGGATGGCGTTCAAAAAGCACTTCAGGCGGTGTGAAGTTCAAATTTTCTTTTGTAAGACCAATAGCTGCGGGATTGATATCTCTCGCAATGCAGCTCCGTCCCAATAATTTCGCTTCTACTGCCGCTGTCCCGCCACCGACAAAATAATCAAGAACAACATCTCCCGGCTTTGAATATTTCAATATCACATTTCGGGGAATGTAAGGCGACCAGTTTCCCCGGTAACGACCATCATGCGTAGCCCAATTGCCTCTTTGCTTGAAACTCCAGACCGTAGTGTTTTCCTCTTTGAAGTTCTTAGGCGCCCAGTATTTTACCTTCTTCCGCTTCTTGAGCATTGAAATATTAACGCCGTATGCTTCGGTTATAATCTCTTCTAACTGCTTGAAGGTAATACCAAACAGCGAGCCAATTTCTGGATCAGCCATCCCACTTTCTTTCGCTTTCAATACCGTCTGTCGAAACTCCTCTTCACCATGTTCCTTGCGGATATGCTCCCCCAAGCTATTAGCGAGAGAAATATAACATATTGGACATTTATTTTTAGCCTCCTGTGCATTAAGGTGTTCCGTTATTATTTGTTGCATTGGTTAGTTGCCATTCCCCTTCAATGCAGAAAAAATAATTTCAAAATCATTTTTCGGAATCTGTCGCATAGCACGACCGAAGAGGTGTGTATTCCATCTCTTTTTGTTCGTGATGAACTCCAGCTTTGGAATTAACTCTTTGAACGAAGCGGACTTCTCTGGAACATATACAGGCTCCAATTTAACTCTGTGAGGGAAAAGCTCATCTCCTTCTCCAACGGGCTTAAACAGTCTCGTATTCTCCTTAAAGGAATTAGAAGATGTCTTATAAACGCCCCTGAGTTGCGGCTGTATAACTTCTCCGTCCCTCTTTTCCATAATGTTATAAAAGACGAGATAATCTCCTTCCTTTACCTTTCCTACGATATTCTTGTGCCGTTCCGAAACGCCCCATATTTGTCGTTCTTTTGTAATAGCCCAGTTCTCGCCATTCGTTATGCATAACCAATAATTCTTTTCTTCTTCCATATCCTACCCTCTAATCTTTAGTTCACTTGATCCATATAAAAGTTTGTAACTACTCAATATCCTGATAACCAAAAACTCATTCATATTACCATATTCTCGCAGCATCTTGCGCCAGCACACCGGCATCTTTTGCTTCTCGCAGCATGTTTTCATCCAATACCAAATATGCAGCACGTTTGTTAGAATAATGCTGCGCGCCCTTTCTTGAAAACAGCGTCAGAATCTTACCTCTTTGTCGCACTTCCACACCCTCGCATGGTTCGTGGCTTCTTATCAGCGTCTTCACGCTTACTGCACGAAGAACCTTCTCTGTTACGTCTTCCCCAAACATCCTGCCTGCGCCACGCGTCGAATGAAAATAGCCATTACCCTCGACCGGGTCACTCCACAGTATCTCCTCAAAGTTACTCGATGCTGGATGAGATTCGTGTGCATACGCAATATCCGAAATAGAAGCCACATTTGCAGGCAATCCACCGTGCAACATCAAATATCTGCCTTCCACCAATACGGAATAAGGCAAATACTCCCAAAGCTCCTTTATTTCCTCGTATAGCTCCTTACCCTTATCTCCATATCTGCTCATAAATAAAAAAGGCAGGTCATGTGGCATAACCGGCATGTCCGGTGGTCCCTCGTGATTGCCCCTCAGCATTATTATTTTTCCGCCCTTCCCTTCCAAAACCTTCAACTTCAAAAGAAGATAGTAAACTTCAACACTTTCATCGCCCCTATCACCATAATCGCCAAGAAAGACAATCCTGTCGGCATTTTTTACATCCCGATCCTTTAATATATGAACTAAGTTTTCCATATCGCCATGTATATCGCCTACGACTACCACGTTGCTCACTGCTTCAGGAGATATGCGAACCAAGCCGCTTCCTTCTCTCAATCCTTTCTCCTGCTCCAACACCTCCTTTGCTTCATCAATCAGTGCTGAGAAGTCTTCCACACTCACCGCAAACGCCTTCTTCGACCACTTCTCAACTTCCGCATTCATAATATTGATATCGCTTCCTTTGCTCTTATTCTAAAGATATTTTTCTTATTTTTTGGTAAAGATTTTTGCTTGCAAAAAGGTTTGAAAACGCTTTTCTTTTTTAAGAGAAAAGGGTTTAGTAGAGGTGTTCTATATTTATTTTATGTTCTCGAATCCAGGATTACAACGACAGTCGAAAAATCAGGTACACACTCAGTTACTACTTTTTTCCACTGTCACGCTCCTTTTCTGCATATTCATAGGTGCTACCATCACGGTTCATCCACTTTACCTGAACCAATTTCTCGAAAAAGCGGAATTAGTTGGGCTAATCGCTGCAATTGCTTCTCTCGCTGGGCTAATATTTTGCATCCCAATAGGTACTATATCCGATAAAATCGGAAGAAAACGATTGTTAATCGCTTCGTTCCTTCTCATCTCGCTCGTGCTTTTCGCATTCTTCATCAACACCGGCCTTTATGCATTAATAGTGTTGCAAATAGCATTTGGTATTTTCACTGTCCCCGTCTGGATTGCCAGTGAAGCGTTTATTAAGGACATATCACCTATCGGAAGGAGAGGCGAGTTCAGGTCTTTTTTCGGCACCTTTGCAAATGCAGGTCTGTTTATAGGTCCTTTAATTGGTGGTTTTCTGGCAGAGCGATTCGAAATAAGAACCCCTTACATTTTCTCTGCTATTCTGCTCTTCGCACCTTTGATTTTAGCACTCAGACTAAAAGATAATCAGAGGGATAGAAATAGTAATAGAAACAGAAATAGAAAAGGAGCATGGGAGGAGAATGATTTTTTATCGTTACTGAAGGAGTTCCAGCGGCATAGCGAGCTTAAGATTTTGGCGCTCTGCACCCTCTCACTTTATTTCTGGTATGCTGCGAAATGGGTATTCGGACCTTTGTTCCTTCTCAACCTGGGCTATAGCCCCCTCGTAATAGGGCTCTGGTTAGGTATTTCTACCGCTCCTTTCCTGCTTTTCCAGATACCGCTTGGGAAGTTAGGTGATAGACTTGGTAAAACCAAAATGATATATCTTGGCTTCTTAATCTCTACCATATTTATCATACCCTTAGGATTTCTGAACTCGATTCCATGGCTCCTGGCAACGATATTTATCGTATCTATTGGCAATACCTTCGCAGAACCGTTAATAGAGGCACGGGTCACGGATATTGTACCGAGAGAAAGATACGGCGGTTATTCAGGCATATTTGAATTTGCAAAGACCGCAGGTCTCATGCTGGGACCCGTAGGTTCCGCAATATTCATCTATTTATTTGGAATCTCCTATTCCTTTATACCCTCTGTTATCTTCTTTATCTTGACCTTGGCACTTTTTCTTTACAAAAAGGATTGATGAGAAAATTGATATGGAAATAGTGAGCAAGGTATTAGGTATTACCCATGAAACTAAGAATAGGAATAACCGGGAAGCCGAAGATAGGGAAATCAACGATTATAAAGGAAGTGATAATGAGATTGAAAGCAGAAGGTATAGCTGTGGGCGGCATGCTTACTTCCGATATACACGAAGGCGGAAGGCGAATAGGCTTCTCCATAGAAGACATAAATTTCGGCGTGATGGGTATTTTGGCTCATGTGCGTAAATACCAGAGAGGTCCGAAAGTGGGGAAATATGGTGTGAATCTAACCGATTTGGATTCCATAGGTACGAACTCGATAAAGAATGCTGTAACACATTCCGAACCCATTATAGTCATCGTAGATGAAATAGGACCAATGGAATTGAAGTCAAAGAAATTCATAGATGCGGTGGAAGAGGCGATGGAAAGTGAAAAACATCTAATTGTTTCAGTTCATCAAAGGTCGGAGCACGAATTGGTAAGGCATATAAAGAGCAATTTCGAGATATTTGAGGTTACGGAAGAGAACAGAGATGAAATTGCTACTGTAATAATGAATGAATATATGTTTAATTATAAGAAAAGCATTAAAGCAAAAGAAAAATGAAAGAAAGTAATGAATCCGTAAGTGCTTTGCCTCGAAAGGTGGCAAAGGGTTTAATTGCGATAATACCAATAAAAGGGATGATTACATCAGAGGAATCTATGTTCGGGCTCATGTCCGCATCTACTGAAATATTAAAGGATATCGAGGAAGTGGAGAATAAGAAGAGGATAAAAGCGGTGATATTTGAGATAAATTCTCCTGGCGGGACACCGTTTGCATCTAAGGAAATAGCAACATGTATAGAAGATATGGAGAAGCCCACGATAGCATGGGTTAGAGAACATGGGACTTCGGGCGCTTATTGGATTGCAAGTGCATGCGATGAAATTGTAGCTGATGAGCTTAGCACGGTGGGCAGTATAGGCGTTATGAGCATAAGACCAGACATTGGTGAGTTAATGAAGAAGTTTGGCATAGACGTAGAGACGCTAAAAACAGGTATCCATAAGGGCTTAGGACTGCCGTATGAGAAACCGACGGAAGAAGAAAGAGAGTTGATGAAGAAAGAATTGGACGTGATTCAGGATAGTTTTTTGAATGCCATAGCGAAGAACAGGAAATTAGATGATGCGAACGTAAAGGAGTTATCCACCGGTAAGGTGTATTTAGGACGGGAAGCAAAAGAAATGAGATTGATAGACCATCTCGGCGGAAAGGAATTGGCAATAAGGATGGCAAAGGAGCGAAGCGGGATAAAAAAGGAGAAGATAATAGATTATAGCGAGAGGAAGAGAAAAGGATTTTTGAGAAGAGTGATTGAAGATTTGATGAGAACAAAATCCTAAATCACAAGCACCAAATTAAGCCCTTACAGGGCTTGCGGGGTCGTGGGCAGAGCCCACGGAAATAAATTCAAATATCTATTTGAAATTTGAGATTTTAAAGCTAAACAAATATACACTATTTAAGTATTTGCGTATCTAAAACAATAAAATTGGTGTGTGTTATGGACAGAGGCATAGATGTGGGTGTAAGCATAGTAGAAAAGGCGAAGATGGCAAAAGGGGCAGCGCTTAAATTGGCTAATGCTACAACCGCTGAGAAGGATAAAGCCCTGCTAAGAATCGCAGATTCCATTGATAAGAACAGGAGGCAGATACTTGAGGCTAATGAAAAGGATATTGAAGATGCGGCGAGCTTAACAAAGGAAGGAGAAATGCCCAAATCGCTTCTCGATAGGTTAAAATTGGACGATTCTAAAATAGACGAGATAATAAAAAGTGTGAAGGACGTTGCAAAATTAGAGGACCCTGTTGGAAAAACGCTGTCGGCAATCGAGTTAGATAAAGACTTAGAGCTTTTTCAGGTATCCTACCCCATTGGTGTAATCGGTGCGATATTCGAATCAAGACCCGATGTGCTGGTTCAGATTTCCTCACTTTGTCTGAAAACAGGCAATGCAGTAATGCTGAAAGGCGGGTCTGAAGCACGCAATTCAAACGAGGCGCTATTCGATGTGGTATCAGAAGCGGCATCCGAAGGCGATGGAATTCCGGAGGGTTGGATTCAATTACTTGAAACGCGAGAGGAAGTAAGTGCGATGTTAAAATTGAATGACTATATAGACCTCTTAGTGCCTCGTGGCAGCGAGCAATTTGTGAAGTATATACAAAATAACAGCAGTATCATGGTCCTTGGGCATTCTGAGGGTGTATGCCACGTTTATGTTGACCGTGATGCGAATCTGGATATGGCACTGGATATATGTTACGATTCTAAGGTTCAATATCCTGCGGTTTGTAATGCCGCGGAGACCTTGCTCGTGGATTCCGCAATTGCAAGTGAATTTCTACCCCGGATGGCTGAGCGGTATCAGAAAGCGGGTGTTGAGGTCCGTGGCTGTTCAAAAACAATGCAATTCCTGGCAGGTAAAACCGATAAAAAGTCGGCATCAGAAGAAGACTGGCATACCGAATATAACGATTTAATTATCGCCATCAAAGTGGTTGACGGTATTGATGAAGCCATTGAGCATATCAATCATTACGGGTCGGGACATACCGATGCAATCGTCACGGAGAATAAAAAAACAGCGCTTAAGTTCTTGCAGTTCGTTGATTCGTCCTCGGTAATGCATAATGCCTCAACACGGTTCAGCGATGGGTTCAGATACGGCAAGGGCGCCGAAGTGGGTATAAGCACGTATAAGGTGCATGCAAGAGGTCCGGTTGGATTAGAGGGGTTGGTTATCTATAAGTATCTGCTGGTCGGGAAGGGGCATGTAGTAGCACCGTATGTAGGTGCCAGGGCGAGGGAATTCACGCATAAGAAGTTGTCACAAAACTTTTCTTTTTAGAAAAAAGGGTTTGGGGCAAAAACTGGAAAAAGGTTTATAGTAGAGGTTTAGATGGACGAAATTGGAATGATTAGTGATTGAATGCATATCACGGGGAATAAAAAACTACTTCTCAAGGTTGATTTTGAAAAAATACAAGTTCAACGATGTTTAAACTTCCTAAGAATACATTTGTGGATTAT
>JAUVZJ010000045.1 GCA_030602585.1 Candidatus Methanophagales archaeon
CGTGGAATAAAAGAAAAAATAATGGATAAAGTAGAAATAAGAGTGATGAAAAGAGCAACTCCTTCTTATTTTGAGGTTATTGACGGTGAAAAAGTAGTTTTAAAAGTGAATAATCCGAAGAATCCGGGTCAAATACTTGCGGTGACGAAGATATTGGATGTGAAATTGGCAAGGGAACTAAGAGAGAAATTTGAAGATTTATGGTCAGAGGCAAAACCATTGAAGTTGAGTTGAGAATCCGCTTTTGCTTGCAAAAGGGTTTTAGCACAGGTTCTTTCATTAAAAAGAAAAACTATTTTGTCATTGTGATTTCAATTTCTTTTCGTTTCTTTCGCCCTACCGATCAAATCCTCAGCAGATACTATTCTCTGCCTCCTTTTCATCCCGTTCCAAATCTTTAATTGCTTATATAACCAAAAATCCAGTTCATCTGCGTCCTCTGCATAGATAACCACGTGATTTTCCAGAATTTCGCCACGCAGATACCACGGTATCTCATTGAATACTACAATATCGTATCTTTCATCTGCCGAAACGAACAAAATCCGCTCGTATAAATCCTTCGACTCAATGCCTTCCTTTTGTATCACGCATATATCAATATCCGAATTCCTATCCGCATATCCCTTAATGAATGAACCATAAACCAAAATCCCTTTAACGTAGGGCATCACATCCTTTAACACGTCTAAGAGACGTTCTTTCATTTCGCTATCCATTCTAAAACCACCACCGAAAAATCGCTTAAATCGCCTACCAGTTCTTTTATCGCATAACATGCTGTTTCATCGTTTACATCATCATAGCCATGAATTAGCCTATTCCTTAATCCGTTTGCTTCTTTTAATTTTTCACCAATTCTTTCTTCCAAAATACCTTTCTCAACCAAAAAATCAATATTGCCGTAGTCATCTTTTGCCGATGAATTCAGTCCTCTTCTGACCATTGCACATACGTCTGACGCAGCTTCCACAGCTTCTTGAAATTCTTTATATATCGCTTTTCGCAATATCCTATCTCCCAATAGCTCATCCGATAGATGCTCTTCGATGAACTCAACTCGCTCAACAACGGTCTCAACTTTTTCCATTATCCTCTTTTTAATATCCTCGTTCATCATCTCTTTCAGGCTATTGATTTACTCTACCATTTCATGCTTTTATAAACCTTTGCACCATTCATTTGGCCGAGTAATAAAACAGAAAGTAAATAGCTTGACATTGTCAGATTAACCGCAGAGTTCACGGAGAACGCAGAGGATGTAGGTTTAGGTTTTAGGGTTACTAATACCTGACAACTAACCCCTAACCCCTTATTTTCTCTGTGAACTCAGCGTTCTCGGCGGTAAATTTTAAATATGACAAAGTCAAGATAGTCACCTGTAAACTTTATACAGCAGTTTCAATATTCACATAACGAAATGCAAGAATTAATAAAATACGGTAAGAAGATAGTAGAGGCAGGGCTTGCGCATTCGCATTTTGGAAACGTCAGCAAGCGAGTGGGTGACCAGATGCTTATCAGCACGACGGGAAGTATGCTTGACGAGCTTGAAGGACAGATTGTTACGGTTCCCGTAGATGTCGTCACGCCGGATGAACTTGACGTTATTGCATCAACGGAGATAAACGTCCATCGCGCGATCTATAAGGAAACTTCAGCACTTGCTATTTTGCATGGGCATTCTGAATATGCAGTGGTGACGTCAATGCTTTACGAGCCGGGCGAGCAGATAGTGCCTGAAGATTCGGAAAGCGTTTATTTTCTGCATGAAATACCCGTGGTGACGGGCGGTGTCGGCTCGGAAGAACTGGCGAGAAATGCAGCCAGTGCGCTTCGTGACCATAAGGGAATCGTCGTTCAGGGTCATGGCACGTTTGCGCGTGGCGCAACGGTAGATGAAGCGTTTGTGATTCTCAGCTCGATTGAACACGCGTGCACGGTTAAATATTTAGTGGATAGTGCGAGAAAAATCACGAAACCATAGCCTCAAGTTCAGTTTTGAGGAAAGAATAAAACCCGCTTCCGCTGTCAATATCGTAGGGAAGATAGAAGAGCCGGATATGCTGAAAAGGCATAAACATAAGGAGGGCGAAAAAAATCAGGATAGTTCAAAATGGAGATGCTCGGAAATGAAAGAAAGGAGATACAGTGTAAATTTCAGGCAAATATTGCGAGATTACTTCAGTGTGCGTGAAATAACCGAATAGGGTTTCACCCTTGACATTGCACATCTTTTTCATCTCCTTTATCTTTATTTATTTACCTTAAATATGTTATAGAAGATGTGGTGATGGGATATGGTGAAAGTAGAGGGAGAGATGAGGAGGATAATTGAAACGGGGTTGGGATTTGTCGGAACGGCAGATAGAAATGGCAGACCGAACATAGCACCAAAGGGTAGCATGAGATTGGAAAACGAAGAGACTTTTGTGTTTACAGAAGGTGGGGGAAAGAAAACACTTCAGAATTTGAAGGAGAATCCAGAAGTGACAGTGGCATACGTTGACCGTGAGAAAGTGGAGGGATACCAATTCAAAGGTAAGGCAGAGATTATTGAACAGGGTTCTTTATATGATAAATTTGCGAAGATTGCGGAAGAGAGAGGGAGACAAAAGCCAATAGCAGTCGTTAAGATAAAAATAGAGGAGATATATTCGCTAAAACCGGGTCCAATGGCTGGGGAGAAAATTGCTTAAAAATAATTCAAAGTCCTTATCCTTTATATATGTAACAGTCGTTATAATAAGATAATAAAACAAGTGGTGATGAAATGCAGGAAAAGGTAAAAGAGGTTATAGAGAAGGAGATAAGACCGCTTTTAGCGCTGGAAGGTGGCAGTATAGAACTGGTGGGCGTGGAGGATGGCGTAGTGAAGGTGCGATTGACCGGTGCATGCGCGGCATGTCCAATGAGCCAACACACACTGGTGAATTTCGTTGAAGCAACGCTGATGGAAAGAGTCCCGGAAGTAAAAGCAGTACTTTCGGTGAATGACTCCAGAGACAGGTTTGGAGCAAGGGAGATTTGTTATTAAATCGCGGGATGAGAAGAAATGGTAGAATGTGAAATATGCGGAAAGGAAACAGAAAATCCAAAGAAATTTGGTGGAAGAATGATGTGTTGGGATTGTTATGTCGAGAGGGAAAGAGAATATTTCGGCGGATGCGGATGCTTATGTGAGTGAATCCGAATTGAAGAGATACAAGAGACAGATAAAGATATTTGGAGAGGAAGGGCAGAAGAGGCTTAAAAAAGCGAAGGTTACAATTGCTGGCGCCGGTGGACTCGGTTCTGTCTCAGCAGCATATTTAACGGTTGCAGGAGTTGGAAGGATACTGGTCGTGGATAATGACGTAGTAGAGTTGAGCAATTTAAATCGTCAGATATTGCATTGGGAAAAGGATATAGGGCGGAGGAAGACGGACTCGTTTGAGGAAAAGCTTTCAGAGATGAATCCTGAGGTGGAAGTGACGGTGTTGTGCGAGAAGATAGTTGAGGATAACGTTGCTGATATTGTTTGCGATTCTGATTTGATAGTAGATGCGATGGACAACTTTAAAACGCGATACTTGCTGAACCGCGTTGCCCTGGAGAAGAATCTGCCTTTTTTTCATGGAGGCGTGTATGGATTTGAAGGTCAGATGACAACGATAATCCCGGGTAAGACAGCTTGTTTACGGTGCATATTCCCGGAAGCACCTGCGCCGGAAACTTTTCCCATAATAGGAGCTACGTGTGGTGTGGTAGGCGGTATTCAAGCAACAGAAGTGGTGAAATATATTGTGGGTGTGGGGGAGCTGCTAACAAACCGGCTTTTGGTATGGGATGGATTGGATGCGAGGATAGAGGAGTTTGCAGTTGAGAGGAACCCGGCGTGTGAGGATTGTGGTGATTTGGGATGAGTGGAAGTAATTCTTTTTGTAACCACAAGATTACACAGATTTTCACGAGAAATTGTGAAGATACAAGAAGTCAGAGAACAGAGGTCAGAGAACAGAAATTACTTAGATTTCAAAAAATTCAAAAATTTAGGCAATTTTCGAAATCTGTTTTCTGTTTTCTATTCTCTGGTTTCTGGTCTTGTGTCTATCTTGTGAAATCTCGTGGTTCTTTTATCTTAGACTTCTTTAATGATAAGAATGAAGCTAAAATCATGTATCAAAGGATATAAGAAGGGCACGCATCGTGCAGTTTCTCCAGAGGAGACTTTAACTCGCATAGAGCCAAAGATGCCTGCTGCGGGTGTAACGCGAGTTGCGGACATAACAGGGCTTGACAGGATAGGGATACCGGTGTTTTCGAGCATAAGACCGACGGCGGAGGGAGGTGCGGTATCGGTGTATAATGGTAAGGGTACGACGGCAGAGGAAGCGAAAGTTTCGGCAATGATGGAAGCGATAGAACGATATTCCGCAGAGGTTCACGACAGGAAGCTTTTAGAGGATAGTTATTCGCGGATTAGCGAAAAGGAGAACGTTTTAAACCCGCGAGAATTGGTTCTCCCGGATTATGTGAAAGAAGTCGAGGAGGTTCGTATCCCGTGGGTGAATGGGTATGATATACTACAAGAGGAGGAGATATACGTGCCTGCGAATGCGGTTTTTCATCCCTTGCCTTCAAAATATGATAGAGTCAGGCTGTTCAGAACGAATACGAACGGATTGGCGACGGGAAACGAGCTGGAAGAAGCGGTTTTTCACGGTCTCGCAGAAGTGGTAGAAAGGGATGCATGGTCGCTGGTGGAAATAACACGAAACACGGGTGCGGTTGTGGACGTTCGAGAAGGAGAGATTCAGGACCTCCGTGATAAATTTTCGGATGCTGATGTTTCACTGCTTATACGGGATATAACGAGTGACGTCGGCGTGCCGACTTTTGCTGCGGTTTCTGATGACGTCATGTTGAAGGACCCGGCACTGCTCACCATCGGGATGGGCACGCATACGGATGCGAGAGTTGCGATAGACAGGGCGATTACAGAGGTTGCCCAGAGCAGACTCACGCAAATACACGGTGCAAGAGAGGACACCACGACTGCCGATATGAGGAGGATGATGGGGTATGAATGGATGCGGGAGAGGAACAAGCATTGGTTCGCTACTTCAGAGGAGAAGGATTTTGAGACTCTAAAAACTATTTCTCTGGATAGTAATGATTTTCTCGACGATATAAAATACACGGTGGAACGGCTAAAGGGGGTTGGATTAGAACGCGTGATAGTGGTGGACTTGACGAGGGAGGAGATAGGAGTGCCTGTGGCACGCGTAATCGTGCCGGGATTGGAGATGTATGCCGTGGATGAAGAACGGATAGGGCGGAGGTGCAAGAATGCACGAAAGAAAAGTGGTCGTGTTTCTGGGACCAAGTCTTGAAGTAGAAACTGCAAAGAAGTTGTTAGATGCGGAGTATAGACCTCCTGCGAGCAGAGGAGATATCTTCAATGCAGTCCGAGAAGGAGTAGAGATAATAGGGCTGATAGACGGCGTATTCTTTCAAGCCTGTGCGATTGCGCATCGTGAAATACTGTATGCGTTGGAGGAAGGTGTGAAGGTAGTAGGGGCATCGAGTATGGGTGCTTTGAGGGCTTCTGAACTTGATCAATATGGTATGGAGGGTGTTGGACGGGTATATGAACTTTACAGGAAAGGAGAACTGGTTTCCGACGATGAGGTCGCATTGATTTTTGAACCTGACTCTTTCAAGCCGCTATCCGAGCCTCTGGTGAACATACGATACAATCTCGAACTCGCGGAAGAAAGAGGGGTTATAAGTAAAGAAGTGAAGGAGAAGATATTGGATATTGCAAAGTCGTTGTATTACCCGGAGCGGGATTATAAGAGGATATTGAGCATTGCGGAAGACGAGGTGGAAAAAGAGGTTTTCGAGCGGTTAAAGAAGTTCTTGATAGAGGATAAAAAGGATTTGAAGCGTGATGATGCGATTGCGGCGTTGAAGAGGATAAGGGAAATAAGGGGAGAGGATGAATAAAAAAGCACTGCTACTTCTGGGATGCCCGGAAGTGCCAGTTCAGACCGGTATTGCACTATACCTTGCGAGCAGGCTAAAAAATGCAGGAATGGATGTATTCGTTGCTGGAACAGACGCCGCTCTCGACCTTCTAAAAGTCTCGGACACGGAAGGGCATTACGTAGATACGGAGATGATGACACACCAGGATAAATGCGTAGAAACACTCGCCGAAAAGAGGATGGAGTTCGATTTTTGCTTCGTCTTCGTGCATAACGATGCCGGAATATCTTATCTTGCTACTATCCAGAGCATATCAAAAGCAAAACTATTTGCTATCATTTTCGGTCACGATGCCGAAGCCCTCTCCGGGCAAATTGAGTTCAACTGCGAGAAGCTCGTTGCCAAATCCGTTCATAATCCAATTCCGCTGAAGAAAGAGATAGATGAAAGGATAAGGGAGGTGGAGAGATGGGCTGTATCGAATTGATGGACTTCGAGATATTATTATCACACACCTCGTTTAAGGAAGGGAGGGAATTCATAAGGAGGAACTTCAAAGATGTTTACGAAGTCGAACCGGGATATAAATTGTTCGACGTTTATTTGATTGGTGTTTCGCCGATTGTGATAGGGATAGAAAACGACCATGTAATATTCCCGTATGTGAAACCATGTCATGGGACTTTCGTGTTGAAGATAGAAGGTGGAGAAGAGATAGGAAGATTAAAGTCGAGGATATAATCAGCATCTCGTTGCTATTCGATATAAAAGTATTTGGCGTGGTTAGGAGAACAATTGAAACTTATGGAGACTTGACTATCCTCTCTCTATTCGTATATACATTCATCCTTTCGCCCCTCACGAACGCAATAATACACAACCCGGTCTTCTCCGCGATTTCAATCGCCAAACTCGTTGTAGCACCTCTCGATGCGACGACCGGAATATTTGCTACCGAACACTTCAATGCCATTTCTGACGATATTCGACCTGTGCATGTTACAAAAGTATCTTCAAAATCTATATTCGCTGTCAATCCGTAACCTATCACCTTATCGAGTGCATTATGCCTTCCTATGTCCTCAGATATGCATATCCTGCATTCTTTATCGAATAATCCAACCACGTGCACCCCACCTGTAATTCTGTGCAGGTCAGACGCCGAAATAGATTTTACGGCTTTAAATACATTTGATGCATCTATTTTCAAATCAGAACTTACCTTCGGGAGTTTTGATTCATCCAAGAACGATGCTCCGCCGCCGCATCCGCTAACGATGAGTTTCTTTGCCGCCAATACCTTTAGAGGATTACTTAATAGCACGTTTGCGATACTCTCCTCGATCTGCAAGGATTCCAGTTCTTCAATATCTCTTATAATGCCTTCAGAGAATAGATGACCCGTGACGAATTCTTTCTTCATTTGCGGGCTTATCATCGTGGTTACGAAGTGCCTTCCGTTAATGAAAATTGATAAGGGTTCTTCTTTTACGACCTCGTGCTTCGACTCAAGAAAGTCGCCATCGTGGAACTTCGTGCATTTTAACTCTTTTAGCATCTAAACCACATTTGTAATCTCCTCAACCGTCTCCAAAAACTTATCTACCTCCGCTTCTGTATTGTATAAATACAGAGAAGCCCTTACCGTTCCCTCCAAACCCAGATATTTCAGCAGTGGCATGCAGCAATGATGTCCAGACCGAACCATAATATCGGAGGCTTCGTCGAGCATAAGTGCAACGTCGTGTGGATTTACGCCTTCTATATTAAAAGATACCACACCTATTCTATCCTTTAGATTCGTAGAGCCATATACATGCACATTTTCAATTTCCGACAGCCCTTCCAAAACCATCCTCGTCATTTTCGATTCATGCGACATTATCTCATCCATACCGACTGCCGTCAAATAATCTACCGCCCTCCCAAGCCCGATACCACCTGCGATATTTGGTGTCCCCGCCTCAAATCGCTCGTAGCCAGCAGCCAATTTGTAATTGTCCTGCGATACATCTTCTATCATTCCACCACCAAAAAAGCTCGGCTCTATTACTTCCAAATCTTTCACCCAAAGAGCACCTGTCCCCGTAGGCCCGAGCATCTTATGCCCGGAAAATGCGAAGAAGTCGCAACCAAGCTCTTCTACATCTACTCCGATATGAGGAACGGACTGCGCACCATCAACGAGCAATAATGTATTCTTCTCACTGCAAATCGCGGATATTTCTTTGATTGGTAAAATCGTGCCTAAGACATTAGATATATGTGTTACCGCAACCAATCTCGTTCTATCGTCAATCCTGTCTTCCAAATCCGATGCTTCCAATAGCCCCTCCTGGTTTGGCTTCACTATATCCAGTTCCTGTATTATCCCTTTCTCCTTCAACCTCAACCAGGGCAGGAAATTAGAGTGATGCTCCAGTAACGTGGTCACGACTCTGTCCCCCCTCTCCCATTTCAATCCTGATGCGACCATGTTTATCGCTTCTGTGGTGTTCTTCGTGAAAATAAGCCCTCCTTCAGCACAAATGAATTCCCCAACCTTTCTGTGCGCATCATTATATTTTTGCGAGGTAATCCCTGCTAATCTGTGGACGCCACGACCAACATTTGCTCTATATCCTCTATAATATTCTAAAACAGCATCTAAGACGGGCTCGGGTGTGAGGCTGGTTGACGCACTGTCCATGTAAATTACACTCGCCAGTATAGGAAAATCCGCTCTTATCCGTTCTACATCCATATTTATACCTCATCCATGCTCCCGCTTCTGTACCCCTCGAGGTCAATCGTTATATATTTAAATCCAATTCCTTTCAACTCTTTTATAATTTCAGCCCTCAACGCGAAAACCTGCCCGAGTTCTTCTTCCATTACCTCTATCCTCGCAATCTCGCCGTGCATCCTCACCCTTATCTGCCTGAAACCCACCCTTTTCAAGACCTCTTCTGCTCTTTCGACCATCATCAATATTTCTCTCGTGACTTCCTCACCATACGGTATCCTTGTCGCTAAACACGCAGAAGAAGGTTTGTTCCAGAACCGAATGCCGAGTTCCTTTGATATTTCACGAATATCCGATTTTGTAATCCCCACCTCAACGAATGGATGCCATATTCCTTCTTCGTCACTCGCTCTTATCCCCGGACGATATTCATCAAAGTCTGACAGGTTCACGCCGTCTGCTATGCATTCTATCCCTTTATCCGAGGCTATCTTTTTTAAAATCGTTGAACTCTCCTTTTTGCAGTAATAACACCGCTCCCTTGAATTCTTAACGAAGTTTTTATTATCCAGTATCGGGAATTTTACCACTTCATAACCACAACCAAACGCTCTTACGATTTTTTCCGCGTGATTTAACTCGCTTCTCGGCATTACTTCAGCGTCTAAAGTGACACAAAAGACATTTTCTCCGAGCAAATCGTGCGCTATTTTCAGCAGAAGCCCACTGTCAACGCCACCAGAAAAAGCGACTAAAATCTTACCCTTTGATGCTATTTTTCCCCTCAGCTTTTCTAATTTCGTGTTGTTCATTTCTTTCTCGTGTCGTGATTCGATAGAACATATTATCGCACTCACACCCTCGAGGAAATAAGACTCAGGCAGAAATTGCAGTCCTCGTCAACACCGCATTTATCCAATTTGCAAACCGTCCTATCTATCCTGAGCTTCATGCAGATTTCACAGATTCTCAGACTCAAGTTATCTACACCACCTTGTACGATGTCGCTTGCAAGCCTTTTTATATCTTCCTTCACCGCATCTTGAAATTCAATTTTATAGCCCCTCTTCTTTGATACGTATTGAGAGACGGCTGCCGGTGTAATCCCAAGAATTATAGAAATCTCTTTTTGTGGTAATCCCGTTTTGACCAATTCTTCTGCGAGCTCTGCCCGTATGCCTGGCAATACATCCCATACGATTACTTCACATGGCGCTTTCATTCTGCTACCTCTTTATTTATATATGTGACAATTGTTTATATAACAATTGTTAATTAACGAGGAGATGATATATAAAGCTTATGGATATGGGAAGATAGGCGTAAAAAACATGAAAGTAATGAATGATGATATGCTCCAGCAACTAAAAGCGGGAAAAAATGCGATTATTCTCGCCCACAACTACCAGAGGGGAGAGGTTCAGGATGTTGCAGACTTTGTGGGAGATTCGTTGGAATTAGCACAGAGGGCAAAGGAGACAGACGCAGATATTATCGTATTCTGCGGCGTTGATTTCATGGCTGAGACCGCAGCCATCCTCAATCCTGACAAAAAGGTTCTGATACCAGACATAGGTGCAATCTGCCCGATGGCGCAGATGCTCACAATGGAGGAGCTATTTGAGGCGAAGGAGAGGTATCCAGAGGCGGATGTCGTTCTTTATATCAATACCTTAGCAGAGGAGAAGGCTTATTCGGACTGCATCTGCACGTCTGCAAACGCGCCAAAGATTATTGAGGCGATGGATGCAGATACGATTCTATTTGGACCCGATTACAATCTTGCGAAGTATGTGGCGAAAATGACATCAAAGAGGATAGTCCCGGTTCCTGAGTATGGCCTGTGCCCAACGCATCATCAGATTTCGGTTGATGACCTGCTGGAAGGGAAGGAGGAGCATCCAGAGGCGGAAGTGGTCGTGCATCCAGAGTGTATCATGGAAATTCAGGAGATGGCAGACCACATTGCATCTACAAGTGGAATGGTCAGATACTGTAAGGAATCGGGCGCCGACGAATTTTTGATAGGGACGGAAGTGGGGCTTATTTACAGGTTAAGAAAGGAGATACCGCACAAGGAGTTTTATCCACTTTCTGATAGTGCAGTATGTCCGCAGATGAAGATGCACACGCTTGAGAAGATTGAAAAGGTGTTGGAGACCGAGCGTTTTCAGGTGAAGGTCACAAAGAACACAGCAGAAAGGGCAATAGTCCCGATAGAGCGGATGCTTGAACTCTCATAGGAGGTGATTTGGTATTAAAGTAACAGTCCAGCCGCTTACTACATTTCGAACACATCGAAAAAAATCTGGAAAAAATCGAAAGTTTTAAATACCTGTACTTAACAATTGTTAATTATGGGTGATGATGGATAATGGTCGAAAAAAGCGTAATGGAGATAAATGAAAAGATAAAAGATGGAAGCGTGAGGGTCGTAACCGCAGATAAGATGACAGAGATTGTGAAGGAGTTAGGACCGGAAAAAGCGGCAAGGGAGGTGGATGTCGTCACGACAGGGACTTTTGGTGCGATGTGCTCTTCCGGCGTTTTCATTAACTTCGGGCATGCTGACCCGCCGATAAAGATGCAAAAGGTGTGGTTAAACGATGTCGAGGCATACACGGGGGTTGCGGCGGTAGATGCATACATCGGGGCGACGCAATTGTCAGAGGATAGAGGGATGGAATATGGCGGAGGGCACGTAATAGAGGATTTGGTAGCCGGAAAGCCGGTAGATGTGCGGGCTGTTGCATACAGCACGGATTGCTATCCCCGTAAGGAAATAGAGACAACGATTACCATCGAAGATTTGAATCAGGCGATAATGATAAATCCGAGGAATGCCTATCAAAGATATAAAGTGGCAACAAACTCCACCGATAGGACTTTATACACGTATATGGGAACTCTCCTTCCCGATTACGGAAATGCAAATTATTGTGGTGCAGGAAGTCTATCCCCTCTTTTTAACGACCCTGATTTCGAGACCATCGGCGTGGGCACGAGGATATTTCTATGCGGTGCAAAAGGATACGTCACATGGGAGGGAACGCAGCATGAGCCGGTAAACAATCTCGGAACGATAATAGTACAGGGAGATATAAAGGAGATGAGCACAGAATTTCTCAGGGGTGCATCCTTTTACAAATATGGCACAACTTTGTATGTTGGCATCGGCATTCCGATACCGGTGCTGAACGAGGGGATTGCGAAGAAAACTGGGATTGGCGATGCGGATATTATCACGGAAGTGCTCGATTATGGTGTTGCGAGGAGGTCTCGCCCGGTATTAAGAAAGGTTTCATACGCGGAGTTAAAATTCGGAACGATAGAAATAGGAGAGAAGGATGTGCCGACTTCACCGCTATCCAGCTTTTATATGGCAAAAGAAATTGCTGGAGAGCTAAAGAGAGAGATAGAAAAAGGCGAGTTTCTCTTAACCCTGCCTGTGGAAAGATTGCCCACTGACACTGCGTTTAAGCCAATGAAACAGACAAAGGAACTCCCGCTTGTCGAGGCTGTGATGACAAGAGAAGTGCCGACGATAAGTAAAAAGGCGAGTATAGAAGATGCTTCGAAATTGATAATGGAGACGCAATTCACTCATATCCCTGTTATCGCGGAAAACGGAATAGTTGAGGGAATAATAACCGCCTGGGACATCTCAAAGGCGGTAGCGAAGAAACACGAGAGGCTGGAAGAAATAATGACGAGAAAGGTGATAACTGCGGAGCCAGAGGAACCGCTGCAACTTGTGATAAGGAAGATGGAGAAAGGTAACATCTCCGCCTTGCCAGTCATAGACAGGGATAGAAAAGTCATAGGTATAGTAACAAGCGATGGCATAAGCAAATTGATCGGGAGGAGAAGACCATGAAGCTATTATTACGCTTTTCTTCGGAGATGAGCAAAAAGCCGCTAATAGCAGAGATAATCTTAGAGACAGGGGCAAAGATAAACATTGACCGTGCAGATGTCGAGGCGGTAGGCGGTGAAACCGTTTTAGACGTTCCGGACGAAAAATATGAGAAGGTCGTTGCTTTGTTCAGGTCGAAAGGGATAGAGCCGATTCTATTACCAACGCCTATCCTCCTTGACGAGGCTAAATGCCTTCATTGCGGCGCATGCGTCTCGGTCTGTCCAACAGAGGTATTCGGATTCGAGCACGACTGGCGCTTGAGATTTGATGCGGAGAAGTGTATCCAGTGTGGTGTTTGTATAACTGCCTGCCCATTCTTCGCGATAAGTCTAATGGAGGGGATTTGATAAGGTGAGAGAAAATGGAAGAAGATATAATTATAGTTGGTTCGGGTGCAAGCGGCATCGTGGTAGCAAAGGAATTGGCTGAAAGTGGTAAGGGCAAAGATAGGGACGTGGTGTTGTTAGAGGCAGGTCCGCACGCTAAGACTGAAGATGCCGTTAAGTATTACGACAAAATATTATCCGAGCAGGGAGTCGAGATTGCAAGAGCACTCTGCGTTGGCGGGACCACCTTAGTTACTGCTGGAAACGGACCACGGAGCCTCGAGCATGAACTGAAAGCGATTGGAATTGATTTAGAACAGGAGTTTCGCGAGTTAGAAGGCGAGATAGGAATAAAGCCCGTGCCCGAGGATTGCTATGGGGGAGGTACGAAAAAACTCGTTGATGCGAGTGCAGAACTTGGTTATAAGGCTGTGCCAATGCCAAAGGTGATAGATTTCGATAAGTGCATGTCTTGCAGGCGTAAGCCTTGTGGTGATTGCGTCATTGGATGTCCGACGGATGCGAAATGGACTGCCGCAAGTTGGATAGAGGAAGTAACGCGCCAGGGTGTTAAGGTCGTGCCTGATACTAAAGTTGAGAAAGTCCTGATAGAAAACGGTAGTGCCGTTGGGGTATCTGCAAATGGGAAAGAATTCAAATCCAACTTAGTGATATTAGCGGCAGGGGCTATCGAAACACCGAAAATATTGTTAGCCAGCGGCTTTACCTCGGATGAAGTGGGTAAAAACCTTTTCATTGACACATACGTAACGGTAGCAGGCGTTATGAAGGGCATCAATTTCAATGAAGAGGGCACGATGCAAGCGTTGATCGCAGACCCTTCTTTTAAGAATTTCATATTGTCACCGCATTTCGCACGGCATTCCGTAGAGATATTAAACCACAAAGGTTATGATGCGTCTGATAAGGACGTCCTCGGACTTATGATAAAAATAAAAGATGAGATGAGTGGTGTGGTGCATGCTGATGGGACTATTGAAAAGTATATGACTGATAAGGATTCTGTTGCTTTACTCGAAGGAACAATCATTGCTACTGAAATCCTGGAGCGGGCGGGCGCAGAGCCGAAAAGCGTATGCACGACTCCATTGCGAGGTGCACACCCCGGAGGAACGGCTGCTATAGGGAAGATCGTGAATTCAAACCTCGAGACAGAAATAGAGGGGCTTTTCATCGCTGATGCAAGTGTCCTGCCTGAAGCGCCGGGTGCACCTCCTATGCTTACCATTATGGCGCTTGCGAAGAGGCTTGGGAAAAGGCTCGGAAAAGAATAGAACTATTTAAACCGGAAATGGAAGCGATGTGTTTGTATAGCTAATGTAAAAAACCACGAGATTTCATACCCCAATACGTATAAGCTAAAATAGCAAGCCCCACAACATTTAAAGCAGCAAATGTTAGGGTGGCAGTGCTCCCCCAATCGAAAATAAACTCATTGATTAGAAGACCAAGAGTGCCGATGACAAGTAAAATAAAGGCACTCAATTTAACAACTTGTTTCATATTATTTTTTTATTTTCCCCCTTTCTTTTTTTGAGTCACGAACCCCACTTTGAAAATTGGGGCATCCTCATTTGTCCTGCGCTTATCCTCTATCATCTATTACACTCATCTATCACACTCTCAATATTTGGCAATCCTATTCTGCTCAAATAGAATGCAAATCTATGAGATAAACTTTCTCTAAATAGTGGTTTTAAGGAACCTACTAAATGGCCTTTACAAAGCTTATAAAGCATGTGGGTTGGTATAGTATAATACTGTTTAAAATCAATAACCAAATCAGGAAGGCCAAGTTCTTTATTTTTTTCTAAAAAGTGATATCTTTCATTTTTGTTCTTCTTTATAATATCCCATCTTTTACTATTATAATTTTCCATAATTAAGCCAAGGCCCTCTAAGTGTTTTCCGCTCTTTACTAAATCTGCGATGTAAGCAGGACATCCCAGAATTGATTGTATATATTTGTCTCTCTTTTCTTTTTCAGATTTATTTCTATCCTCAAAATCCCACTCTAAATCACAACTTTGTGTTAGAACAACAAAAAAAGGTATTTCAATTTCATCAATCTCTATGTTTCCCTCTATGGGTTCTGCCCATCTAACATAACCAAAGTTTTGGTAAATATCCCCTTGAGCTATATTGTATTTTTTAGTGTCTTTCTCGTACATTTTTAATCAAGCACGATCTTATAACGGGTTTTCTTTACTTTCATTTCCATAGTCGGGTATTTCTCAAGATCGAAAATCTCCTCTCTCTCTTTTGCTTCTTTTATGGAACTAGTTGAAGTTTCCTCACATTCTTCATCTCCGTATAAATCAATAAATTTATCCATCTTCGGCCACCTCCATAACTTTTCTTAGACCATCTTCAATACTTTTTTCAAACATGTTTGATATAGCCTCATTAAATTCTTTAACTTTACCCAGAATTTCTTCTGGCTTCTCTAAACTTTCAAATGTGAAACAATCGTAATCAAGAATAAATTCTTTTCTTATAATGGGGCTAGGATACAAACTGTTGGCAATACCATACTGGAATCTCAACCTATAATCTTCTTTGTTTAATTCAATTAAAGTAATGTGCCGCGACATATCTTCTTTGTTGGAGATAAAATTCATTGAATCTAACAAGGACTTATTCAATAAGTTATCCCATTCAAATGGATGTTTCTCTTCCAGATTAATTTGATTTATGTACCGTACCCCCAACCTAGTTGAGACAATCGAAGGAAATAACTCAAATAAACTATTTGTAACCATATCTATTATTTTTAAAAAATCTTCAAAATGAGTATATTCTTTAAACTCCACAAGAATATTGTCAGATTCAAATGAAATCATTCTTGTTTTTGTTTTATTAAAGAACACCCATTTTTGTATTTCTGTGGTTTTAGCTTCGATCTGTTCTGTCCCTTCAAATTTATGTAAAATCCGTATCCCTTTTTGTTCTTCTAATATTTGGAAATTATTTTTTACCAGTTTTTGAAACTCTCCTGTCTTCTCAGGACCGTAATCGGATAGAGTAGGAAAATCAAGTTTAAAAACTACATTCGATAAGAAATTTTTTTTATATCTTTTATTTTCCATGTGCCCCACCAAAACATCTACTTTTTTGATATAAAAAGGATATGTTTTTTGCTAATTTTTTGCTATAAAAATATATGTTTTCGAATAATAAAAAAGTCACTATACCCCGTACTTAACAGTAGTTGGCAAAGTATATAGATAATATAGCATCATCTTATATCTATTATTACTCTTATGTATGTCTATGTGTTCTGTCATCATATTCGGTGCTTAATAGATCAGCGGTCGAGAAGAGAACCTGCCAGGT
>JAUVZJ010000007.1 GCA_030602585.1 Candidatus Methanophagales archaeon
ATTGTTAAAGGAGGAAACGATGTGGCAATCTTGAGAGTTAAAGCCGGCGTATGTGAGAAGTGCGGTGAACGGTTTTATACGAAAGAAGTTCACAAAAAGATAGAAGAAATTAGGTCAGAACTTAAACAGAAGACCACAGAGATGTATAAGCCAATTGGTCGGAGTTATGTTTATAAAGGTGTCATTGAGTAAGGCGAGAATTTAGAAAGATAAACCGGCAGTTATTCCCATATCTATCGCTCTAAGTTAGAAAACCCGATATTACCCGAACTCGTAATAATTCCTTTCAAGACCGACTTTATATGCCGCAACCCGTATTCCTGTCCGTAATCGCTTAACGCAGCCACACAATCCTCAGGCACTATCGTCTCATAGCCTCTAAGGGAAGCGTCTATTGCAGTATGCAGCACGCATATATTTGTAGTAACGCCGACAAGTATCAACGTTCCTACTCCTTTTTCTTTTAGGTGTGCATCGAGGTCAGTTCCAAAGAACGCGCTATACTTCTGCTTTTTCACTACATAAGCTTCTTTTAAAAAGAGCTCGTCTATTATCTCCGCTCCTCTGGTATCACGAATGCAATGCCGACCCCATACTTCAAACTCTTCATCGTCGGGCGAATGCCAATCTTGCGTGAATATCAACTGCACCTTTTTTCGTATTGCTTCTTCTATCAATGCCTTTATTCGTGGTATTATATCTTTTGCTGCATCGCCTACGAACAAAGCGCCATCTTCGTAGCAGAAGTCCTTCTGCATGTCTATGACAATTAATGCACTTATTTCTGGATTTACAACTACTTCTTTGGGCATAATTTCTCTTATATAACCTGCATAATTTAATTATTATTGGTTACTGTCATGTCAAAAAGTGCAAGGTGGGAGATGTTTAAAGAAGAGTTGCTTCCCATCGTTTTACTGTTTGCTCTATCATTTACAATACGCTTTATGGGCGGTGCGTGGGAGACAAAATGGGATAACGATGCCTACATTGCCAGACAGGCGGAGTATATTTACTCCTTTGGACACCCAGCGGTTCCTGACCCTTTCAGCTCGGCACCCTTATATCAGCCCGGTATGGCTTATCTTCTTGCCCTCGTGGGTTGGATAATTGACCTTATCCCCTTCAAATTCACACTATCCTGTATGGTTATCGCTGAGGGGGTGGTACCACCACTGCTCGGAGCAGGCACCGTGCTGGTTATATACTGGTTTGCAAAAAGCCTGTTCAATAAATCCGCGGGCGTTGTTGCCGGGTTGCTCGCTTCCTTCTCTCATTTTCTGATTTTCAGAACCATGAAGGGGTTCGTCTTCCATGATGCTCTCTCCCTTTTTCTAATTATTTTAACTGTTGTGGTTGCCTGGAAAGCGCTTAAAATAGTCGAAAATCCTTTTCCTGATGAATTCAAAAATAAAGCGGTCTATTTGGCTACAATTCTCGCTCCAGCAGTTCTTATTGGCGTTACTGGTTTCACATGGGGTGGATACTTCATCCTTCATGCGATACTGATTTTTTACGGACTTCTTTTATCTGCTTTCTTTTTGGTTCACCGCAATTCCATGAAGGGTGACAAAAAATATCTGCTGAAAACGTGGGTGTTCATCTGTTCTTCTATGCTTTTAGGGACTATAATAGCGTTAATACTCTATCCGGTGCGTGGTCCCTCGGAGATATTGAGGGCTGCACAGATGCTGAGATTTACAGAAGGTCCTCTGGTCTATAAATTCACAGGTGACCTCATGCCACCGAGACCCGAAAGTTTTGAAGCTCTTTTCGGTACATTCCTGCTGGTTGGGATTGCCCTAACCGCAGTTGGTGTATATGCTCTTTACAAGCGCAATGAAAAATACGGTTTGTATCTCTTCGCCGCACTGCTCGCAACCATGATTCCATCAGTCCTGGCAAACCATTTCATAGATATGTTCTCGATGTTTGTGTACACATCGCTCGGCATAGGGGCCTCTTTTATATCAGAAGTAGTAAGACAAGGACAGCAAAAATTAGTATGGAAAAAGCTGGCAGCAGTAGCTGTTCTTTTAATCTTTGGCATCGCCCTCGTAAATCCAGTTATTGGTTCTTTAAAAAATGATGTGCGTTATTCCTATACTATTAAACCCGAATGGAAACAAGCATTTTTGTACATCAAAAACAACACAGACCCCGATTCCCTATTTATCCACTGGTGGGACTATGGTAATTCATTAGCGTATTTCGCACAACGAAGGTCGGTAATTGACCAGATGCACTTTCCAGACGAGGATGTAAAAGCGGTCTCAGCGGTCATAATGGCAACGGACCCTGACAAAGGACTGCAGATAGCTCGAACTTTCAAACAGAAATACAATAGCTCAGAAGTATATCTGCTGCTTTTTCTAAACGATGCTTTTATATCTCCCATAATGGGTTATGCCGCAGGGTACAAACTAACACCCTTCAATGAGTCAATCAGGATGACCTTCGATGAGAATGGGCAATTGGTTGGGATGAACAATCTAACAAATCAGACTACTTATTATCGGCTTTGGACTAACCAGTCTATTGAAGGATATACGCCTTTCTATGCGAGCAACGAGGTTAAGATATATAGGTTAAATGTATAAACACTATGATATGAACGAATTGGGTTCTTATCGTCTATTCGAGCTTTTTAAAATCTTCTTACCGAAGAGAAGAATGTGCATTTAAATATCTCTTCCCATTAATATGTAAAGTGAAGCTATAAAGAAAAGAAGAGGGGCAGTAGGGTAGCCAGGTTATCCTCGTGGCTTTGGGAGCCATGGACCCCAGTTCAAATCTGGGCTGCCCCATCAAACTTTCTTTCAAAAGAAAGTTTGATCAAAGAAACTTCTTAAGTTTAAGAAAGGACGAGGAACTCTACGTTTATAGGCAAATCTTCTTTTTCCCCATCTTCGAATCTCTTCGTGAAATTCAATATTGTGAAGCCAACAATTTCATCTTTAAAGTTTTTGTGTACAACTATGTCGTCCCCAATTTCCTCTGATATTGCTTCTTGGGGTTCTCCCGCAGAAATCTCTAAGATGTCTCCTTCTTTATCGTATGAAAGTTTTAATCTTTTTCCCATATCACATCACCTTTTTTAATTCTATCTGAAATATAGCCGGTTAATACAAATCGGTCTATGTTTATCCTAAGTACAGCAACCATATATTTCCCTCCTAATATATCTTTAAAGTGTTTATAGTATAAAACTACTTCGGAATCATACACGCTCTTCTTGATGAATTCGGGTTTCTTTATCGTATCTATTAATTGTTCTCTGAATTTCCCCATTATAGGACGTTTAGAAATAATGTAGTCCCACCGCTCTCTTGTAAATCTGATCTCCCTGTTAAATATATCTACGATAGCCTCTACGGACATTTCTATTATAAAATAACTCTCGCTTTAAAAAGGAAAGGCACCATATTGTTTAACCAAACCTTTTCTTTTTAAGAAACGGTTTTTGGAGGCCAATTATCATCCATCCAGCCAGGAATTCTTCCACTGTCTCTCGGACCTACCAGCACGTTCCAGCCCGTAGCATCTTCTGTCTCGCCCGATAGTCTCGCTGCAAGACCGGGAAGCACAATGGTCTTATGCTTCACCTTATTTTCCACTTCGTAAGATTCCAGAGCATCTTTTATCGTCTCTGCGGTGAGCTGTCCGCCAGCAACTGCTGCTTCCACTCCGAGCCCATCTGTGTCCACCACCACCAAATAGGAATCAACTTTGTTAGAGCTGAGGTCGCTCTCCACCGTATAATACGTCAACGCGAAATTAGAGGTTAGAAAAAGAGGCGACTGCTCAGTCGGCGTTCCTACCTCCCTCAAGCCCGGGTCTACACTTACCGGACGCCGTGGGTCAGTGTATATGTTTGCGATGAGTGTGCGCTCTGGTATCAACGAATGCGGTTCTATCGAATGCAAAATCATCATATCTGCGTATTTTACGGTTCCTATGGTTGCAAGAATCGTTTCCCAATACGAAGCATCCAGCGCATCTTCATCGCCGTGAACCATCCACGCGGTCATAGGCACGGACATCAAAGGATATGCAACACTTTTATTCTCATCTACTATTCCCGCACGCCTTAGCCGTACAAACCTGGAAAACGTATCCGCAAGCCCTTCACCTGTTGGATATGTCCCCGGGTCCAATACGATGTCCTCGACGCCCGCAGAAGAGAAAGTCGAAGCAAGACTGTTTAGCATATCGAGATCGGGTGAAAACAACGTAACCGGGACATTATACCGCGTAACAATTTCCAGAATCTCTTTCCAGTTGGTTTCGTCCGCAGCATAGATCAACGGATTCCTATCCGAAACCTCATTCAAACCTTCTTCCATCACTTTCGCATCGAATGAGCAAAGCACGAGCGGTAAATCAGTTTCTTCTGCTACATGCTTCACACACCCCGCAAATGCTTTCGCATCACCGGACACAGAACGAATCGCAATCGCATCTAATCTTAAAGATTCGCCAACGTAAAATTTACGCCAATTTGTTATCTTCCTTACACGCTCCCGCAATTCCTCCTCTTCCATTGTATCCCATACATCATAAGCAAGCGCTGTTCGGTTAAAGAAAGTAAGCTCGTGCCGGTACATGATATCCTCTCCACCTATTTTACTCGCTCTCGCACCTACTCCTATCTCCACTTCTCTCACCTCTGGCGCTAACAATTCCGCTAATTTCTTACTTTTCTCCGCGTATTCCGGCTCAAAGAGTGGTTTGCACTCCTCTAATTTCTTCTGCCTCTCTTTCAGTAGCGATGCAAAAGCCAGGCACGTTTTCTCACCGCATTCTTCACAATTCGTCCCCGGAAGATACTCCCATATCTCCATCGGGCTGCTTAGTTTCATTTCGTTAACCCTCCTACGTCCCACGTGACCCAATCTTTCATCTCTACTTTTTTAGCTTTATCTCCTTCTACATCCGCTCCAAACAGCATTTGTGTCACGCGCTTGACCGCATCCGCTGCTTTTGGATGCATCATCATAAACATATCCCCTCCTGCTATTCCCAATGTCAACCCCGTCACGATCTCATACAAAGGACCTCTATACGCCGAAGGTCCCCAATCGGAATCCTCCCTGATGGGTGAATCCTTCATCCACGCTTCGCGCGCTCCCCACGCATTTGTTATACCACAGGAAATAGGAAACGCCAGATCTGCATCGCCCTTTAGTGCAGCTATTCTCATCCTTTCTATATTCGTGAATGCGTAATCCAGACCATAACCAAGTGCAGCAGTTGTGGGGTCTATTACTATATCTTCCCTCGGCACACCAAGTTTAAACAAATACCTGTTCAATGTCTTTTGTGCATTTATGTCGAGCTGAGTCCACGAAAGAATGACGTGCCCATGATCCATTGTCGCTTTTGCTATTCGCTCGTAGTCCATGTTCAGGTTTGCAGATGCAATTAAGCATCTCTCGCCCTCTGCAACTTCAGCCGCCGCCTCCAGCACCGCCGGGTCTTTATCGGGATTGCCCGACCCACCGATGACAATAGGAACTTTTACCGCTTGCAGCACTTCCTCTACGGTCTTTGCCGCTTCTCTCGCCGACGTATCCTTTATCGTTGGGTCCGTGCTTATCAGATGAATCGTAACCATGTCAGCGCCGAATTCACGCACGTTCTTCTTCGCCCATTCTCCCGGGTCTTCCATTACATCCGCATAATATCCTCTCACCGCCTTCGCCAGCGGAATGGGCATGTCAAAGCAATCCACTGAGATCACCGGTGGATACGGCATTTGGCAGTCGAAATTGTAGAAAGGCAGGGATTTCTCGCCTCCTATTGTCACCGGCTTATCCCTTGTGCCACCATCAGCCGATGTAGCGCCGATTGTAACTTCTTCTATCTGCCCTATCCACTCCGCTTTCGCAACTTCAAATTTCGACTCCACCAAATCCCCTATCCTTTTCGCCTCCTCCGGTAGCTCTTGCACGCCTATCGCGGATTGCAGTGCATGGATTAGCGAAGGAGGAATTGCCACGCCCGCTGACGTCCCCAATTCTATCTCCACATCGCCCTTTATCTTTACGTCCTCTAACTCCACCACATCGTATTTCTCCAATATACTCGCTATATCCGCTAAGGTTATTTTCTTCGCCATCTCTCTGACAATTTATTCTGTGCTTCTCTTTTTATATCTTTACTATTTTTTCCGACCTACAATTCAATAATCTCCTCTATACACGAACGAACTTCTCTTTTACTCGAATATTTCATTAATTCCTGCCAGCGTTTTTGCAGCACGCATACGCTTTGAAAAGGGTCGTATTTCGGCACTGCATCAGTTTTGGCAAGTGCGATATTATTTAATGCCTCTTCACTACTTCGCCTCTCGCCCTCCGCAAGATACTCTTCAGATAATAGTTTACATGATTTTTCTATCTTCGCCTCAAGGTCTCTTTTCAAAAAACAGCCCGGATAGGGGTCAAAATTCTCTGGATAAACTTTGATCATTCCCTTTATCTCTCTTTGATTCTCAATCTTTGCTCGCTCATAGATAAAACGATTTCTGTCTTCTCGCAACTGCATCCAGATGGGATGCGTCTTTGACGGCGGAAGATGCTTGATTGATAGTTGATTATCCAGGAAGAAGGTAAATCCAAACATCTTTGCATTTATCAAAAAGTCTATATCCTCCCCCCTCGGAACCCCTGGGTCAAACGGCACAACGTTAAAAAGATTTCGATGAATAATCATGTTCCCACCGAATACAAATGGTGTCTCTTTCAACCTCGGGTCAGTTCCAATGACCGTATCAAATGCTTCATTCATCCGCTCATAATTGTCCCAATATCTCATCCAGGGGCGAAATCTTTTTTTAAGCTGGTAGTCGCCATCTGGTTGAAGGTAATATCCCGCTACCGCATTGACGATTCTTCCTCCGATATTTTTACCGATAAATTCTTTTGCTTTCGACATGAATTCTCGGTCTTCAAATACCTCGTCATCATCAATAAGCACCGCTACGTCCGAACCTAAGATATGTGGTATGAACGTGCAGAGATTTCGAACGTTGGAATATCCCCGGAGTTTAAGAAGGTCTATATACGCCTTTTTGCCATCACTGATCAATAACTCATGTATCTGCGTAAGATTGGAAGACCTGAATAGCAATACTTCTACGTCCATAGTAGCGGAGGCGGATTCGATGATTCTTGCAACCTTCTTTTCAACCTGCTTTTCAATATCCTCTGCCGTGGCAACTGCAATTATTACCAATTGAAAATCTTTATCTTCCAGTATGTCTATGCTTTGTATGGCTCTAAGTAATGTGCCTTCGCTATCCAAAGGAGTAGGATGGTCATAGATAGCATCTCCGTCCTTCCAACCAACACCACTTTCTCTTGCCCAATATGATGGGATTACCATTGTAACTTTCACGGTTCCATCCCCCTCTTCCTTCCTGTCTTCTTAAGTATTTCTCTCTACGGCTTTCTTTAAATGTCTTTAACACGGGCGGTGAAATTGCGTATAATTTCTTGCGGATAACAGAAGTTCGCTGTAGGCGAATTTGGACAAAGCCTTTTATTCACTGTTGTGCGAGTACGGCTAACAAAGTGTTGCTGCTATCCAATCACCGACGTGATGAGTTATAACTATAACTACCAAGGTAATAATCAAGTGCTCTGCAACCACCTTCCAGGGTTTTGCTGTTTGCTCCTTAGCGATGCTAAAACTGAGAATGCCTAATATGGATAACCCCCAGATTACGCTTACCACAATTGCTGTTGATAGTTCAAGCAGTACGACTGGAATAATAAAGGTTAATGCAAAAACAAACTTAGAGAAAAAGGTAGAAATTGTTGATTCCCATATCTCTTTTGCCGTATGCTTATTCTCGGATTCTTCCGAAATATGGATGCCCAACGCATCTGAAAACGCATCTGCTATGGATATTGTTAATATGCCGCCAAGAACAACGAGTTTTGAATGAGTACCAGAATGTAATCCTACCATTAATCCAAGCGTTGTGATTATTCCGGAGGTTGAACCAAAACAAAATCCCGTTTTTAGCGAATGTTTCATCAATGATAATGAATGCCTCTTACCTTAAATAAATTCTGGCAGACGAGCAGTTTCGCACAACTTCTTGCGGACACGAAGTCCCGAACGTAGCGAGGGATTTGGGTGGGCGAAGCCGTGTGTCCGCTGTTAGCGGATGTGGTCAATAAAACAAAATTGAACATTTATTCTAATCGAGCAATCGTTTTTCACCAGTGATTGATTGTATCTCTGCAATATTTTGGGTTGCCTCGAGACAACCTATGTATTTCCCATCAGGGTCCCTTAGGGCATAGTATTCAATGAGAACCTTTTGTTTCTCACCTTTGGGGCCAATAGGGAAATCAATCCAAAAGCGGGCTTTATCCCTGTTTCCTTTTTTCATTTCCTGCAAGAGTTGTTCCACCTTGTGAAGACTCTTTTTTGGGTGGCAGTTACGAACATCCTTACCTGTAACGCTGGTTGGTCTCTTGAATATTCGTGTATCGTGTTTGTTCCATGCCAATACCTTACCGTTCTCATCAATAACTGAAAATTCAATAGGCATCGTTTCGAGAATCGCTCTCAATACATTTTCAGGTAATCTTCCAATCATCTTTATATCCTCCTACTAAATGATAGACCATTTTATGTTAATAACTTTTTGACCATTTTACTCCACCTCCTCTCCCCCTTCTCCCCTCTACTTCTCTTCTTTCCTCCTAACTATTATCTTCCCTACGCTGATCTCTGCATCCTTCAATATTATTTTTATAGGAGGATTACCACCCGCTCCCGATGCCATCACTTGCATGGGAACCTGGTTTTTAGCTTCAACCGGAACTGCCCCTTCCACCAAAGCAGGAGGAGCTGCTACTTCCGCCGCCACTGCCCATCCTTCTGTTATTCTCACACCGTCAACCTCCCTGATAACACCATTCACGACAGGATGGTCCACTTTCTTTAAGAATTCTTTAAGCTCTTCTATATTCCTTACGTCCTTCTCTGTCGCTATGCTATCATTCATCTCCTCAGGAATAGCATCTCCTACTCTTTCTTTTAAATCCGACGCCATCCATACCACACGACACCATCCGCCATCATACTGTATAAACTTGGGACTGTAGAAGTATTGTATTCCAATCCCAAGGAATCCTTTTACTTGCTTACCACCCCCTACCGAACTCGCAATGATTGAGAACGGCAGACCAATAGGAGTATCGGAAACTTTCGAACCTCGATGCACCCAGCCCATTCCATCAACTTCCGGTATATAGAATCCCGCTACTTCAAAACACCCGCAACTCGTATGTGGCTTATCAAGGAATGCATGCAGTTTTATCGAATCATATTCGCCACTTGAAAGCCTTACCGCCGCTTCATTTACTCCGGTATATTCCCCGCCTATCGGGTCTATGCATTCTCCTTTTAGAATAAGAGCATTTGGTCCCTCAGGGTCAATCCTCGCTGCCGCTCTCGAATCAAACCAGCTCATCGCACCACAAAGTGCGGTCCTATCAGGAGACACTACACAAACATTCGTCGGTGCAAATGACTGACAGAGCGTGCATTGATAAAATTCATCCACATCCTCATCGTGAAGTCCCCTCGCTCGCATGTCCCTCGCTTCGTATATCTTGTTCGCTTCCTCTAACCGCTTTACCACCTCTTCTTCATCCGTTATATACGTAGCATCCATTTTCTCGATGAACGGAAGTTCTGCCTTGAAAAGCATCATCGTTGCTCTTCCTATCTGTTTCACTGATTTCAGTCCTTTCTTTACTGTTTCCTTGCTTATCCTTACCCAGACTTCAGCCCGCTGGTTGAGATGCATATATCCCTGTATATACCCCTGATACTCATGGTTCCTCCGTTCTATAACTGCTTCAAGGTCTTTTTCTATCTGCTCTCCATATACCCTGTATATCATTGCATATCCATACGTACCGCCTTCCTCCATACCATCCAGGTCAGGTCCTATTAGACTGACCTCGCCATCTTTTATCTTCTCTGGCTCAGGTTCAAAGAGAACAAGCTCGAATCCCGGTTTATCCTGTCCACCTAACTCCACGTACATCCCGGCTTTTCTTATCCTTTCGCCCTCATACATGGGGTTTATATCGAAAGGGAACTTCTCTTCCACTTCTGCTTCTCCCATTTTTATCTTATCCGTCTCTGGATACTTCATAAAGAATAGTCCTTAAAAAGGTTTATACAATGTTTGAAATGACCTTAAGATAACGAGCAATTGTCAATTAATATCACTTCAATATCTTAACAATTTCAGCAATAGCGCTTTTTGTGCATGAAGCCGGTTCTCAGCTTGCTCAAATATCACTGAGTTATCGGAGTTCATCACCTCCTCTGTTATCTCCTCACCTATATGCACCGGCATGCAGTGCATTATTATAACGTCTTCCTTTGCAACCCGCACCAAATCCTCGTTTAGCTGATAAATCTTTAAATCATTCTTCCTTTTCTCATTCTCGCCCTCTTCTCCCATTGATACCCATACATCGGTGTATAGCACGTCGGCATCAACAGCAGCTTCTTCTGTTTTTTCACTTATTTCCACCTCACAGCCCATTTCCTTCGCTTTTTCTACCATCTCTTCGTCCGGCTCGTATCCCTCTGGACACGCCACAGACATATTCATGCCTGTAATCGCAGCACCACCGATTAACGAGTTGCATACGTTATTCCCATCCCCGACCCACGCTACTTTAACACCCGCAAATTTTTTCTTATACGCCCTTATCGTCATCAGGTCTGCCAGCGTCTGACAGGGATGCTCCAGATCAGTTAACCCGTTTATTACTGGAATCGAAGCATATTTCGCAAACTCCTCCACCGTATCATGCCGGTATGCTCTTATCATAACTGCATCAACGTAAGAGGAAAGCACTATCGCCGTTTCTCTTATCCGTTCCCCCCTTCCCAGTTGTAACTCGTTCCAATTTAGACTTATCACATTCCCGCCTAACTCCTGCATCGCCACCTCAAAGGAGACACGAGTGCGAGTAGAAGGTTTCTCGAAGATCAATGCTAATGTCTTGCCTTCCAGGTACTTCGCTTTTACACCTTCTTTTCGCTCACTTTTCAGCTCTTCGCCTTTTTCTATTATCGCCTCTATTTCCGCAAGCGAAAGGTCAAATATCGAGATTAGCCTCATAATTATAAAAAACAAATTAAAATAAATTAAAAGGATCTTCGACAGTATATAAACCTTAACTCTTCCAATTTTACCAAGAAAAATTACATTGTTGGAGGTTATGAGTTATTACAGGATGTTTTTTAGAAAGTAAATGTTAAAGCTTTTTGATTCTTCTTCCATACCTTGGTAACAAAACTGTAATTCGCCTATTGAATGTATCTATACATGGCAACCATACTGCTACCTTTTTTATATTACCCACTCCAATTTCTATCATATACGAATGAAAGCAGAAGAGGAAATATTCAACAAAATAATTGATGCTATTCAGGACATCGGTGAAACGGGCGCAACCATAGATGAGATATCGAAGGTGGTGCCCCTCGAAAGGCATACATTGTCCAAATATATGAATCACTTGAGGGCGGATGGGCGCGTCTCTTACAAGCGAATAGGAAGAGCGAAGGTATGGTTCGTGAGCAAAGCGCCCCTGCAGCATATCTTCAGGTTAAGCGAAGAAGAGAAGACCTATACCGAGAAGATTTTCTCTCACATTCTCTCTGATATGCCCGAAGGCGTTCTGATTCTCGACTTTGATTACAATATCCTCTTCATGAACCGGTATTTGACCGCTCTTTTTGGCGATTGCATCGGACAAAAATATTATCGTGCCTTCTTCGGCTCTTCTCAGGAACCCAGCGGAATAGCGGAGGTTATTGAAGGAAAGGCAGAAGAAGTCGAGAGCCAGGTGGAAGATAAAGAGGGGAGAATACTGGACATCAAAGCGAGGAGAGTGGAAAATCCTGACGGCTCCTTCTCCATCATCGCTATCATCCGCGACGTAACCGAAAAGGTGATGTATGAGGGGCGAATAAAAAATCTCTCGGAACTGCACCGTCTGCTCGGAGAATCGGTTAACAGGTCTTATACCATTGACCAACTGTGTTCCACGATACTCAAAAACTTGCGAGATATAATCGAGTTCGATATGGGCGATATATTGATTTACGATCCGGTTAAAGACATACTTTCCAGTTATGCTCTGATAGGTTACTCACGTGAAGAGGAAACCAGTGAAGCGGAGGAATGGAAAAGAGGAATAGCATTGGAAGCAATCCACCGTAAGGAAGCCTTCTTTTTCGATTCCACAGAAAAAGGCATGGATGAGAATGAACTTGCCCGAACCGCTTCCAACTTAGCCGATAAATATAATCTTCAAGAGGTGTATGCAATTCCTCTGAAAACCAAAGGGGAGATTCACGGTGCACTACTAATATTTACTAAAAAGGAAAAGATGCTTTCAAAAGAGGATAGAGGGTTACTTGAAGGCGTATCAGAAGCGATTGCTGGTGGTATTGCAAAAATTAAGGCTGAAGAAGGGTTAATACTTAAAGCTAATGCTTTTGAAATTTCTCTCAATCCAATTCTTATGGCTGATATGGAAGGCAAACTAACTTATGTGAATCCCGCTTTCCTGAGGGTATGGGGCTATGATAGGGAGGGTGAGGTTTTAGGACGACCATGCGCAGAGTTCTGGAAAGCTGAAGATGTTGTAACTGCGGTGCATGAAAAAGGTAGCTGGGAAGGGGATTTGATTGCGTTGCGAAAAGACGGTTCAGAATTCAATACTCGATTATCCGCTTCGCTAATAATAGGTAAAAAAGGACCTCTTCAATTGGTTGCTGTCGCCATGCTGGAAAATAAAAATCGAAAACTTTAAAGAGGAATAGCCACCTCTAAAAGATAGAAACAATGACCGGAACTGAAACGGTTATGATTGTGGATGACGAACCGGATGTTCTGCTCTCGGTTGCGCAAATCCTGGAAGCAAACAATTACCGAGCAATCAAAGCAAAAGATGGGCATGAGTGCTTGGATAAATTAAAGGAAGAAATCCCCGGCGTCCTTCTGCTGGATATAATGATGCCCGGCTTGACTTGTAAGGAAATATTGGGGATGCTAGAAAAAGACAGTAGATTGGCAAAGATAAAAATTATATTTCTGACTGCTGTTCATTTGCTGGAAGCGGAAGAGGAGGAGTTGCTTGCTTCGAACCAGGTTGTAGATTTTATAGAAAAGCCGTTTACGGTAAGAAGAATGCTTGATGCGATTGCGAGAGCGATAAAAGAATGAGGTTGTGATGGAAAACGGACACCCCTTTGTTGTCATAAAGGACGTGAATAAAATTCGTGTATTATTTGTCACAATATTAGCATGTGTCATTTTAACTTTTTATGTCAGTTTTTTCGTGAAACAAGCAATTGTATATTCGCATTTTTTCTATATTCCCATCCTCTTAGCAGGCGTGTGGTATCACCGGAAGGCGGTTTACGTTGCTCTATTTCTCGGTTCAATCCATATTCTTGCAACATATTTCTTCATGGTGGCTTCCTTCACCGATACAATGGCAACCGTTGAAAGAATGATTTTTTTCGTAGCGGTGGCGTATGTCGTTGGAGTTATCAGCGAGAAGGAGGCTAAAGTGAGGGATGCCTATCAGGTGCTGGTGGTTAAGAGAAGAGCAGAAGAGGAGTTGCGTAAGAAGGAGGAGAAATATCGCTCCCTCGTAGAGTCCACTGATGATTCCGTATATTTAGTGGATATGGATTGCAGGTATCTGTTCATGAACGAAAAACATCTATCGAGGTTGGGGCTGACAAGTGACCAATTTCAGGGACGTGCATACGGCGATTTTCATTCAGCAGGGGATGCGAAACGGTTCGCTGATAAGATCAACCACACTTTTGAGACCGGGACGTCGGTCCAGCACGAATACAGAGACAGCGAGCGAAAATGCTACCTGAAAACATTAAGTCCTGTTAGAGACCCAAAAACAGGTATGGTAACGGCTGTAACGGTTATTTCAAAAGACATCACCTGGCTGAAACGCACGGAGAAGGAACTGAGAGAAACGAGGGATTATTTGGATAATGTTATTGCGAGTTCTGCGGACACGATTACGGTCGTGGACATGAACGGGATTGTGCGAGACTGGAATAAGAGTGCAGAGGGCATCATGGGTTATCGTGCGGATGAGGTGATAGGGACATCCAACAGGAGATTTTTCGCGGAGCCCGAAGAAGCGGATAGGATAATGGAACGTGTGCAGAGGGAAGGAGAGATTAATAACCATCGGACACTCGTGTTGAGGAAGGATGGAAAGCCAGTTCATATCAGCATGTCCGCGGCATTGTTGAAGGACAAGAACGGCGTGCCGATTGGCACTGTCCGTGTGAGCAGAGATATAACAAAAGAGGTGGAGCTGGAGGAGCGGATAAAAGAAGAGCGGGACAACCTGAATTTAATATTTGAAAGCATGGCTGATGGCGTGTATCTCTTCTCAGAGGACTACGAAGTAGAGTTTATGAACAAGGTTTTGCGTGATAAATTTGGAGACCAGGTCGGTCGTATTTGCTATAAGGTGTTTCATGACAGGGAGGAATCATGTCCTCTATGTAAATATTCGGAGGTGATGAAAGGAAAGACAGTGAGGTGGGAATGGCACTCTCGCAGGACAAATAAGACTTACGACCTCATTGAGACGCCTCTGAAGAATATTGACGGCTCCATATCAAAATTAACGATGTTTAGAGATATAACCGAGTGGAAGCGGGCGGAGGACGCACTGCGAGCATCTGAGAAACAGTTGAGAGAAATATTTGAAAGCATGACTGATGGCGTGTATCTCGTCTCAGAGGACTATAAAGTAGCGTTTATGAACAGGGTTTTGCGGGAAGAGTTTGGAGACCAGGTCGGTCGTATTTGCCATAGGGTGTTTCACGGGAGGGAGGAACCCTGCCCCAGGTGTAAACACCCGGAGGTGATAAAGGGAAAGACAGTAAGGTGGGAGTGGTACTCTCGCAGGATGAATAAAACTTATGACCTCATTGAGACGCCGCTGAGAAATATTGACGGAAGTATATCAAAATTAACGATATTTAGAGACGTCACCGAGCAAAAGCGAGCGGAGGAGGAAATTCGAAAGCTCAACCGGGAGCTGGAGTTGCAAGTGGTGGACCTGGAAGAGGTGACACGGATGAAGACCGAATTCCTGTCCCTAACATCGCATGAATTGAGAACCCCTATGACACCCATGAAAGCGCAATTAGAAATGCTACAAGAGGGATATAAAGGGAAAATGAGCGAGGAACAAAAAGAGAGCATAGTGGTCGTTCTCAGAAATCTAACGAGGTTGAATAATTTGATTGAAGACATCCTGGATATTTCAAGAATGGAAGCAGGGAGAATCATGATATATTTCGAGTCTATGAGTATCAATGATGCAGTTAAGGAAGCAATAATAATGCAGGAACCTTTCGCTGAGGAAAAAGGTCTTAAGATAAGAGCGAGATTTGCCGAATTGCCGACCATAATTGGCGATGCCGAAAGATTAAGGCAGGTAATAGGTAATTTAATAAACAATGCAATAAAATTTTCGGAAAAATCATCAGAGGTGGTCGTCGAAACCCGGCGAGTGGGGGGAAACGTTCTGTTTAGTATAACGGATAATGGTATTGGAATTTCAAAGGAGGATAAAGAGAAATTGTTCAAACCATTCTCGCAAATTGACACTTCTATGGGAAGGGAACATGGGGGAAGTGGTTTAGGATTAGCCATCGCTAAGGGAATCATTCAAGCGCATAATGGTGAGATATGGGTGAAAAGCGGGTTGGGAAAAGGCGCGACTTTCTATTTCTCTATACCCATAAACCAGAAAATTGTAGAAAAAGACGCTCCTTATATCGGCTAAACCGGAGCGCGTACCGTAAGGCACAATAAGGCGATTGGAAAAAAATGAATACTTTCTCTTTGCTCAACGCAAGGATTCAAGAGGTATTAGGAAAGACATTTTCTATACCAACGGAACCGCAGGAATTAGGTATCCCACTTATTTTAGAGGGTAAAGACGTGTTGCTCATAGCACCTACGGGTTCTGGTAAGACAGAAGCGGCTGTTCTACCTGTCTTCCACAAGATACTGGAAGATAGAGCGAGGAATAGGAAGGAAAAGGGTTTCTATGCTCTTTATATCACGCCTTTACGTGCTTTAAACCGTGACATGCTTTCAAGGTTAGAGCGATGGGGAGAAGAGCTTGGGATTAACATAGAGGTAAGGCACGGAGACACCAGCACGTATGCAAGGAGAAGACAAGCCCTGAAGCCTCCTGATATGCTTATCACCACGCCGGAAACGATACAGGCGATAATTCCGGGTGCGAGGTTGAAAGAGAACTTGAAATCCGTGAAGCACGTGATAATAGACGAAGTGCATGAATTAGCGAATTCTAAACGCGGTGCTCAGCTTGCAATTGCGTTAGAGCGAATAACAGAACTCGCAGGCAATTTTCAGCGAATATGTCTGTCCGCAACGGTTGGAAATCCGGAAGAAGTAGCGAAGTTCTTCGCCAGTCATAAAAAGATGCAGGTGGTGAACGCGGTTTCCACAAAAACGATTGAAATAGAGGTTTTAAGTCCCGAAAGGATGGAAAAAGACGTGATGACTGCAAAATTAGCCGTTGACCCAGAGGTGATAGCACATGTGAGAATCATAAGGGACGTGGTGAAAGCGGGAAAATCGAGTTTGATATTTGTAAACACGAGAAGAGCGGCGGAGATGCTTGCATCGCTTATAAACAAGTTTGAAAGCGGGTTAATCGGTGTTCATCACGGCTCACTGTCAAAGGAAATGAGGATAGAAGCGGAGGAAAAACTTAAAAGAGGAGAGATAAAAGGGCTTATTTGCACCAGTTCCATGGAATTAGGGATTGACATCGGCTCGATTGATATGGTGATTCAGTATGCATCGCCAAGAGAAGTTACGAGATTAGTGCAAAGAGTGGGTCGTGCCTCGCATTTTTTTCAAAAAACTTCTAAAGGCAAGGTAATTGCACTTACTCCTGACGACGTGGCAGAATCGGTGGTGATTGCAAAGAGAGCGAAGGCGGGGGAAATAGAGGATATAAAGCTGAAGGAATGCTCATTGGACGTCTTAGCGAATCAAATTTGCGGTATGTTACTGGACTCTGGTGTGATTTCGTTGGATAAACTTCATTCGCTGATAAAAAAGGCGTATATCCTTTCAGGAATATCTCTTTTGAAGCGATGGTGCGCGTGATAGAGCAGTTAGAGGAGGAAGGATTGGTAAGAAGTGGTGGGGAAAGGATAAGAAAGAGTAAAAACACGAGGAGCTATTATTATGAAAATCTTTCGATGATACCGGATGAGCGGAAATACGAGGTATATGATATAGTGAGCGGGAAGCTAATCTGCATGCTGGATGAACGATTTGTGCTGAATTTCGCGGCTCCTGATGCTTTATTTGTTGCAAAAGGCGAGACATGGCGAATAGTGGACGCAGGTTTAGAGGAAGAGGGAGAGCGAATAAAAGTGGAGCCGGGAGTGAAAAAGGAGGGTGAGATACCGAATTGGGAAGGCGAGGAAATACCCGTTCCTTTTGAGATTGCGCAGGAAGTGGGTAATTTAAGAGCTAAAATCGCTTCTTTTATCGCTTCGAATGGTAGGATTTCGGATTTAGAGGAGGAGTTGAAGCAGGAATATAGTATATCCGATTGCTTTAAGACGCTCATAGAATTGATAAAAAAGCAAATTGAGGAAAAGTATCCGGTGCCAACGGCAAAGGAAGTGGTTGTGGAAACCACGAAAGACGAAAAAGAGGTGGTAATAAACGCATGCTTTGGGCATCTTGTAAACGAGACGTTTGGGAGACTGATAATAGCTCTACTCGGCGCCAGGCTCGGCACGGATATTTCCCTGGAAATAGACCCTTATCGGATAAAACTGAAATCCGGGAGAAGGATGGGTAAAGAAGCATTGATGCAGACGTTACACTCAATCGAGCCTGAATTTGTCCGGTTGATAATAGAGAGAACACTGAAGAATTCTTTTTTGTTTAAATGGGAGCTGTTGAACGTGGCGAAAAGATTCGGTGCGCTGCGTAGGGACTTTGATAGGAAACAGATTTCCGCAGATAAACTGGTAAGATTATTCTCGGGGACGCCGATATACGAAGAGACGATAAACGAGATTTTCGGTGATAAGCTGGACGTGGAACGGATGGAAGAGGTAGTGAGGGGTATAAAATCGGGCGAGATAAAAGTCTGTTTTTCCTCACACGGGTTAAGTCCTATTAGCGCTTCCGGGTATCTGGGATGGCGGGACGTGTTAGCAACGGAGCGAGACGAGGGTTTGATTATAGATGCGCTCAGGAATAGAATAATGAACGACCGCGTGATTTTATTTTGTGTTAATTGCAAGAAGTGGGAATCGCTCAGGCGTGTGAAGACGATTATTGAACTCGGAGCGGAATCGCTTGTTTGTCCGTTTTGCAATTCGGGCTTGATTGCCGCACTAAAACCGTGGGAGAAGGAGGAGATTAAGATTGTGAAGAGGAGTGGCGTAGGTCTTGAGAATGGAGATAAAAAGAAGGAGAAAGAGAATGAAGAGCGTGTGAAAAGGGTGTATCGGAATGCAAATCTGGTTTTGTCGCACGGTGTTCTCGCGGTGATTGCGCTTGCGGCTCGCGGTATAGGTCCGGAAGTGGCATCGAGAATAATAAAGAGGTCTAAGAGCGCAGATGTGGAGCATGAGCTTTATCGTTATATATTGGAGGAGGAGCGGAGATATACGAGGACGAAGCGGTTTTGGGAATAGTTGAGTAAGGTTTCACTTCACCCCTCCTTTTATAGATTTCTCCAGAGCTTTCATCATCCTGCTCTTCCCTTTCAAATCCTTTAATAGCCTTTCAAATTTATCAATGTTTATGTTTATCATCTTATGTAACCGTTCACCATCGTCAGGCAAATTATACTTCTTTATATCCATTTCTGCCTCCTTTGTGGCTTTTAACACCCACTCCTCCAGTCTGGGACATAGAACGATTAAATCATTGTTATTGGAGTTATCATTCAATATCTTAAACCCGTAATTCGATACATTTTCCCTCACCTGTAATTTTTTCAAATAGGGAGGTTGGACGCTGAAGGGGTCTTCATCTACCAATCCCTTCCAATTTTCTCGTTTCTCTAATTGTTTACAAACCTCAGGCTTTCCTCCTAAATGAATAATCTCCTTCTTTCGTATTCCTAAAGTGTTTACCAAAGCAGAATCAGGTTTGCACTCAGTATAGATCATTCCTGCACTTCCAAGAATCTTTCGATATTGAAAAAGACATCTATACCCAAATCCATTATTTCTTCCAGTTCCTTCTCACTCAAGAGCTTTACTTTCGTTTGGTAGTCTTCAAAATATGTTATGAAAATGCCGATGTCGTCTTTGTGAGCTTTTTCGAGGATTGAAAGGAGGAGATACGGATTGTGCGTTGCAATGAAATACTGATTGTTCGTTTTATCTAAAGCTATCCTCTCAGCGAGAAATTTTGTGTAATAGGGGAACGCATGAGCTTCTGGCTCTTCAAATACGATTACAGAATCCTTGTTCGTTTCGATTGCAACGAGGTAGAAGATAATTCTCTGGAGCGTATCAGAAACCAAGGAATAAGGATAAGAGATTATTATGTCCTCGATTTCCTTTTGCACTTCCATTTTATTCTCTTGCGGTTTAAGAACAACTTTAAGTCCATATGTATCAAATATTTGCTTCAATAGTTTCCTTAGTTCTTTATGGGTCATAAGGATAACTAAAAGATTATCTCCAGAAGGAGGACGGAGAAAATCGTGTTCTTTACTTGGGAAATCTTCTCTTACTTTAAATCTGTAAAACTTGAACAGTTTGAGTTCGTGCAACCCGGTCCAAGACCCTCCAGCATCGTAACCGTAGTCAAAAACCCTCTTCTTTTCATTGTAAATTCCAATGAAACGTCCTTCTTCAAATTCCACTTGAAAAGCATTTTCATCAAACTTTATTTCTATCTTATCTTCTATGTCTTCATTATAGAATATATTGCTCATGCTCTCAAATCTGAAAAAATCTTCAAAAGACGCAGGAGGTCTGTAAGGCAGATGAGAAAGCAGCCCAAACGTTTCCAAAATATTAGACTTCCCGGTATTTGGCTCTCCTATAAATATATTTATCCTCTTACAATCCAGTTTCAAATGTTTTATTGACTTAAAGTTCTCAATTTCCAGGTTCTTTATCATTCAAACAACCTCCTTTGTATAGTTCTTTGTTTCACCACACTTATTAACTTTTTTCCCCACTTAAATAATCTTCGACAACAAGCCTGAGCAAGAAGCAAGTTTAGAATGCAACTCTTCCCAATCCGGTAAATAAGCGGATAACAAAACCTTAAATGTTTTTCCGTGATTTGGCACTATCAGATGCAACAATTCGTGAAGGATTGCATATTCAACGATTTCCCTTGGTAACCGTGTCAACTCGCTATTGATGGTTAGATTACCTCTTGAGGAGCACGAACACCATTTATTTCTCATTCTCCTTATCTGTATCCGATTTGGATTCACATTTAATTTTTCTTGCCATGCATCAACAATATCCACTAAATCGCTTTTGTTTAATGGCTGAGCGATTGCAAACCGCTTTTCATTCCCAATCTCTGCGAATCCGCTTTGTTTTTCAATCTTTACCTCCATTATCTCCCTCCAACTAATATCCTGTGCATTTTGAGGATATTATCCACCATCTCGCTTAACTTACGAGTGATATATGGCGTGTCTTCTTCTATTCCTCTCGCTTTTTGATGTTGCAGTATCCTGTAAAGGCGCATTCTTAATTCCCGTTCAATCTTTTCATTATAGAGCCATTCGCGGTGTTTCTCTATCCCACTGCAAATTCGTTTTGCCATCACATCTGGATTATCCACGCCATAACTTCTGAGAATCCAAAATATGCTAAACGCTTCTTTACTGAGCCCTGATTCTTCCTGCTCTTCTTTTGATGCTGCAATTTCTTCTGCTAATTTTGCCAGGTCGCTAAGTGCGGATTCGACACTACTCTGCCGTTCTCTTAATTGATTAATAATTTCTTCGATTTTATCCGAGATGGAAATCAAAAATGGCTGCCCCTCTTTGTTCTCATCTATGTAAATGACCAGACTTCGGTGTAAATTCGAGATTTTCACCCTTTCGGATAACTTATCTGCTTTTACCAAATTTGCTATGTCTTTGTTAATTTCATACACAGGCAGCGAGTCAGCTATGTTTTTCAGTTCTACGCTACTTTTTATCAACTCCTCTGTTTTCTTGAGTATATCCCGATGTATCCTTTTTCTCTCTGCCTCGGGATTAAATGTGTTGTAAATGATTTTGTAAACTTGAAGGAGCAACTGGTAGTCCTTTATATAATCGCGGAGGAATTCATCGGGTGAAAGAATCTCATATATTTCCTGGATTTGTTTGAATACCTTTATAAATCCGGTCCTTCTTTCTTCATCGAAGAAGTAGTCTATGATGTTGGTTACTCTCTTTTTCTCATCTTCAATATCTGCCTGGCTAAGAATCTCTTTCGCTTGCTCCATCAAATCCTCAAATCGCTTTTTTAACAGCTCAATATCGAGTAATCCTCTGCTAACATCCTTTGAGTCGAAAGCGAGGGCTCTCTGTAGATTTTCAAAAATGCCGATATAATCCACAACCATGCCGCATGTTTTCGCCTCATAAGGTCTATTTACGCGTGCAATAGCCTGGAGCAAGGTGTGGTCTTTAAGTGGTTTATCCAGATACATCGCATAAAGTATCGGAGCGTCATAGCCGGTTAGCAGCTTTTCTGTAACAATTAAGATTTTTGGCATTTCCTCTGGCGACTTAAAAGCCTTTCTTATGGTCTTCTCCTCTTCCTCGCTGATGTGATATTTTCTTAAAAGTTCCTTATCCCTATGGTCGCCTGTATAAACCACTTTCGTGTATTCAGGAGGGAGATACTTGTCTATTGCCTCTTTATACATTGCACATGCTTCCCTGTCCACAGCGACGATGAACGCTTTAAAGCCTAAAGGTTCGATAAATTTACTGTAATGCTCTGCGATGTGCTTTGCGATTTTGTCTATTCTGTCGTAGGATTTCAAAACCGCCTTTAACTTCTTTGCACTCTCTATAATCCTGTTTACACCCTCTATGCTTGCCACACCTTCCTCCTCCACGACTTTAAAGAATTCTTCTTCAAGCGTGTTTTCATCAACGTGCAAATCCGTTGGAGTAAGAGTATAATAAAGCGGCACTGTTGTTTTATCCTCTATGGACTCATCTATGGAATATTTATCGAGGTAGGGTTCTTCCGGATAGCCGAAAGTGACAAAAGTTCCTCTTCCTATTTTACCACGGTCAATGGGTGTGCCAGTAAATCCAAAATAAAAGGCATTGGGCAGAGCACCGTGCATATAGTTGCCAAGGTCTCCTTCCTGGCTACGATGCGCTTCGTCTATGAGAATAATAATGTTCTTTCTTTCGTTTATATGCTTGGGTATTCCCTCAAATTTGTGGATAATGGTAATGATAAGCCCCCGATAGTCAGAAGCGAGGAGTTCCCGCAGATGCTCTTTACTCTCCGCACGAACAACATTTGGGAATCCAAAAGCCTCGAAATTCTGGTATATTTGAGATTCTAATTCTATTCTATCAACAACCACTAATATAGTGGGATTTTCCAGCTCTGGCGATTCTCTCAGCTTCTTTGCGGAAACAATCATGGTTAGTGTTTTGTAAGCGCCCTGAGTATGCCAGATAAGCCCTTTGTTTTTCTCCGTAGTCAAAACTCTCTTCAGGATTTTGTCTATCGTTCTTCGCTGATGCTGTTTTAAAATGTATTTCTTAACCTCGTCATCAATACTTAAAGATACGGTATAATCCTCTAAAGTTTTTAATACTTCCTCAGAATCAAGAAAAGTCTTTATTTGATTCTCAAGTTTATACCCGTTCTCAGTCTTCCACCGGTAAAAGGTCTTGGATTCGTATTTCCATGTGGGACCATAGTAAAGCCTTATGCCATCGGAAGTCGCATAGAATTGGAGGAATTTGAAAAGTTCAGGTAAATCTTCGTTATAGATTTTCAGTTGTGAAAAAGCCGCTTCTTCTGCCTCTTCTACCACCGGGCTTTTTGTTTCTATAATTCCAATTGGCAAGCCGTTAAGGAAAAGAACAATATCCGCTCGTCTCTTATTCTTGTCCTCGAACCAGAACTCTTTTGTGATGCTGAAACGGTTATTTCCTGGATTATTGTAGTCCACAAGCTTAATGTTTCTTTCCCTTCGTTCTTTCTCCACATAAACGGTCTTTTTTCCTCGCAAATAACTCAGGAATTCTTCGTTACCTTGAAGATTCGCAGGTAATAACTTTAGCCTTCTTATGATTTCATCAACGTTTTCATCTGTGATTATTCCTCTGTTGAGTTCTTCGAGTTTTTCTTTAACGATAGGGATTAGAAGCGGTTCTTTAATATCGTATGCTCTAAGGTTCTGGATGTCGTTAGGTGGTAAGTATTCCCAGCCGATGGACTTGAGGTAATCAATTATTCTGTCCTGCACGTCTGTTCTTTCGGATATTAGCCTCATATTCCACACTCCTTTCAATCCTTTCCCTCACTTCTTTTATTCTAATGCTCTTAACTCCTTCCCGAGTCAGCAAATCTACCTTTTTATCAAATAAACCTTCAAGGAAGAATACGAGATTTATGAAATTATTATAACTTTTCCCCCCCTCCTCGAACTCCACAACAAAATCGAGGTCGCTTCCTTCCTTCTGCTCACCTCTCACAAAAGAGCCAAAAATCCCTATCCTTTTTACGCCATATTTTTTTATCTTTTCATTATTCTCTTCAATCTTCCTCAATATCTCCTCTTTCGTGAGCATTTTTTTTACTCCCCTTCCAAACTTTTCCATAATATTCCTTCTTTTAATACTTTTTCTCTGAATTCTCTGGACGTTTGAGAAAGGTCAACTATATCCACTTTATAAGGTATGTTTGAGTTCTCCACTTTTTCCCTTAACAGAATGAGCTCTTTCTTGTTTATCTTGCCCCAGGAAGTATTCCTATGTCTATGTCCGAGATTTTAGCGTAGTCGCCTCTTGCCCTTGAGCCAAATAAGACTATTTTTACGTCACTATCTTTAAAGGTGTCCTTTATCATATCTTCAAGCAGTGTTAATGCTTTTTCATATACGGTTGGGTTCATTGCTTATCGTTTATATTTCTATTTATTACTATGTAGATTCTAATCGGTTCTATACCTCTTCTTAATAAGCAACCACTTCTTCGCTTACAATCTGTGCCAATTGTTTTGCAAGAGGCTTTGCTAATAATTTTGTAATGCCTGATATTTCTACACCTACCACTTGCTTACGTTCATCATATTCCACACGCACACCTTCTTCTATCTCTTCCGAATCCACTGAAACACCCTCTTTTAGTGAGATATACAGTATGTCTTCCTCTTCATCAAACCATATTTTTATTTTACCTTTACCCATCTCACACCCTCCTTTCTTCTGATCTCACGCGTTATGTCTCTACAAGGATATACTGTTATGACCTTTATTTTATCGTTTTCCTTCACATAAGGGACCACAAGATTTGTTGGGATATTTGCAATTTTAACCTCTGCGATTGCTATCATAGTCTTTGCAAGTAAATCATAATAGATAAAGTTTGGCTCCGTCAACACTTTCTCCACCATATTAACATCTAATGTTCGCTCTTTAAGTTTTCTAACTGCATGCTTTGAAAATGTTGGCTCTACCATTATATATCCACATCCTTTAGCCTTATTTCCCCACTCATCAATTTATGAAGCATTGTTTTGAAAAGTTCTTTAAGCGTGGTTTTTCTTCTTTCTTCTATCTCTATCTTTTTATCTACGGTGTTCAAGATGTGTGCGATTTGTTGTTGTTCGGAGAGAGGGGGGAGGGGGATTAAGGTATTTTCTACGGCTTCTTTTGGGACTCTTTTTCTCCCAGTTGTCCCTTGCATTTTACCAGCTATCGCTTCTCTAACATCCGATTTGATTAGGAAATAAAATAAGAACAATTTATCTAATAGATTATTTCTTGGTTTTAGAGGGTAAACCTCTGTTGTGGCAAAAGCGAAATCGTAAGGGATATTTTCAACAATACCCTGTTTTCCATTTTCAAAGGAAGGTGTTATTTTAGATAAAAGAATATCTCCCTTCTCGCAATAAACTCCACTCGTAATTTCATTTGAACTTTTTAGAAGGCAGTCATTTATGTAGAGTTTTTCAATGGGAATCATTTCCATAGGGATAAAAGGGATTTTCTTAAATTCTGACAGATTAAGTGTTCTCAGCTTTTTTGTAAAATCCACCGCATCTCCCAGCCTCACCACATCCCAACTCTTTGGCACTCGTCCTATCTCAGTCTCTTCCTGCCTTTCTCCGTTCAGCCCTTCGGTGAATAACTTATGCAAGAGCGATTTTTTGAGTTTTCTCGTTGTGGTTATGATTTTATCCTGATGCTCTATTGCTCTCTGGATGGTGCTTAAAACCTTGGCGATTTGTTGTTGTTCGAGGAGAGGAGGCTTAGGAACAAGAAAGGATTTTAAGCGCCCTCTGGAAAGATTAGGTATAGTGGTTTTTATTCCTTCACCTGCGTACAGACCGAAAAGAAGAAATGCCGCTTGCATCCAATACATGTAAAATTCTGACCATACATCATCTACAGGTTTACGCAAGCGATGAATGTGATTTTGGTAGCCACAAACTTTTATCTCTCCCTGCCACACAGCAGTTCGCCCTACATCACCTCCCTCACATACTAATAAATCACCATATTGTAAGCATAACTTTGTTATTTCCTCTTCTGTAAAATCCATATAATCCAATGTAGACAAATCTACGCTCCCCCACCGGACATTTACAGTACGAAGGAAGGGGTGTGGAGAAATTCCTAACCGATACTTTGGTGACATAGCTTTTCCTTGTTGTAGATCAAACAAGTCTCCCAGTCTCACCACTTCCCAATCCTCAGGAATTAAGCCGATTTCGGTTTCTTTAAATTTTTCTTCCTGAGAGGAATCAGCAATTTTCTCCCGCATTTTATCCCCCCTTTTCCAAGGGATTTTCTGGGAACCATTCAACGAATTTTTTGGTTTCATCATCAAAGTGCACAAGAGTCATGTGTTTGTAGCCAGGCAATGATAAGAGCGAGTGAACAGTTTTTGACAATCTCTTTATCTCTTCTGGGATTTCTTCAATGGAGACCAACAAAGCATATTTTGCATCAAATAATTCTGCATATTTTCTTGTCTGATAGATATGATCTAACTTTACTGCCTCCGCTTTAACTTCTATTACAATAAAATCTGAAGAATAGTTCTTTTTTATAAAGCCAGTGATGTCTGGCGCTACCTCTTTAAGGAAATAAAAAATTATATGCCTGTAATCAGGGATTTCAGCCTTTAATTTATTGCTGAATTTCTTATCTGCTGTAATTTCGAGATAAAAATCGCTAAATTTTGGCTTGAGGATTTCCTCCACTTTAGCTTTAATAGGTTTATATAATTCTTTTTCTTGCATTTTAACCGCTTCTACCAAATCCTATCTCCTCAAGAATCTCATCAAGTTCCTTATCTATCACTTTCCTCTCTTCCTCCACCTGCTCAAGCTCAACCAGAACCTCATCCACCGGCAAATACACCTCTTTTTCACCCGTCACCACATACCTTGAAGGACTTAAATTGTAGTCGTTCCTTGCTGCTTCATCATTCGTTATTATCTTGCTAAACCCCTCAACTTCCTCCCAATTCTTATAAACGTCCTCAATTCTCTTTATGTTCTCACCAGTCAAATAATTCTTCGGTCTTCCTTTCGCAAATTCCTTCGAGGCATTTATCAGCAAAATCTCACCCTCATGCGGTTTGTCCTTGTTTATCACTATGATATTGCCTGCTCCGCCAGCATTATAAAACAGATTTTCCGGTATAAGAATGACCGCTTCAATGTAATCAGTATCCACAAACCTCTTCCTTATCTCTTTCTCCCTGTTGCTTCCCGCATTGCCGCTTCCCCGTGACACGACTCCTGTGTCTATAACCACAACAAGCTTCCCTTTCGCATTCAGCGAAGCGAACATGTGCTGAATCCAGCCCCAGTCAGAAGAAGAGTTTGAAGGTGGGATTCCATATAAGAATCTGTTATAAGCGTCATTCTCAAAAACGTCCTGCGGAAACTTCTGATTCCACATCGGATTCGCCGTTACCTTATCAAATTGCTTTAATTTGCCGCCGTCAACAAACCGAGGATTCCTTATGGTATCTCCAACTCTTACATCTGCATCCATGTCATGAATGAAAGCGTTCATCTTTGCCATTGCATACGTAAAAGAATTTATCTCCTGTCCATAGAGTTTAAGAGGTCTTTTTATCTCTTTCATCTTCTCTTTAAGCCAGAGTTGCTCCTTGATAAGAAGTCCGCCAGAACCACATGCTGGATCATAGACCTCATCTCCTTCTTCTGCATCAAGAATGCGAGTCATTAAAATACCCACTTCTCTCGGCGTGTAGAACTCTCCAGCGCTCTGCCCCGAGCCTTCTGCAAACTTTCTCAAAAGATACTCGTAAGCACGTCCTAAGATGTCAGGCTCTACGTCTTTCAACCCCAACCTGTGCCCGTTCAAAATTTCCATTAGCCGTGCAAGCGTATCATCGCTGATTATCCTCTGCCCCGCGGCAGTAGCATTGAAATCCACGATGTCAATCACACCCTGAAATTTCGGATTCTCTTTTGCTATTCCTTTCAAAGCCTCGGTAAGTTTCTCACCTAAGTTTGTAGTTATTTTCCTTATTTCTCGCCATGTGTATTCATCGGGAATGTAAAACCTGATCAATTTGCGATCTGATTTTATAATCTCCTTAGCAAACTTTTCGTTTTCAAATTCTTTTGAAAGCTTCCTTATCTCGTCCTCGTAAACATCGCATAGCCTTTTGTAAAATAAAAGAGGGAGGATATAATCCTTAAACTTTGGTGCATCTATTGGACCCCTTATGCTACAAGCGGCATCCCAAAGCCAGTTCTCAAGTGTTGATATGTCCATTCTCTTATCCATCTATTAGCCCCTTCTCTCTTTTATACTCACAAAATTACGATTATACTCCTCGATTAACCCCTCGTCTGCAAAACTGAAATACCTATTATCACCTATAATAATATGGTCCAAGACTTTAATTTGCACGAGGTTACAAGCATAGACCAAATCTTCGGTTATCGCTTTATCACTCTCCGAAGGCGTGGGGTCTCCCGAAGGATGGTTATGCACAAATATAAGAGAAGCGACATTCTTATGGACTGTACTTTTCACAATCTCTCTTGGATACACCGAACTTGCGTTTAATGTCCCCTCAAAGAGGTTCTCATTGTCAATAACCTGATTCGCACTGTCCAAATAAATAACTTTGAAAATTTCCTTCTTCAAATCCCGCATCGTTAGATACAGGTAATCAAATATCTCTTTCGAGGTCCTCACTTTACTAACCGATTCCATCTTCTCCTTCAAATATTCCTCAGCCAATGCATGAACCGCTTTTATCTGCGCTACTTTTGCCTCACCTAACCCTTCACTTTCCATAAGCTCCTCTTTATCCGCTTCAAATATTCCTTTCACACCGCTAAATTGCGTGAGAAGGTCATTTGCTATCATTATCGCACTTTTTCCTTGAATCCCGGAACGCAGAAAGATAGCTAAAAGTTCAGCGGTGGTTGGTTTAGAAGAACCATAAAGAAGTTTCTCTCTCGGTCTTTCTTCCTTCCTCAACCTCTTTAACTGGTGTGAAGGGCGCACAGAAGCAATCCATTCTTTCTTATATGCATTCATAGAAGAGAGCGTCCACTGAAAAGCTCTGTTTTCAAGTTCGACAATTGAGCCTTCAGAAAGAAGCATATTTATTATCCTTCCAATTAAGCCTTTACTCTCACCGCATTCCCGTATATCCTGTTTAGAGAAATATTCGTTTTTTAAAAGTTTTTGAAATATTCGCTCATATTTCTGGAGTCTTTCAATGTCCTTAATCTCTCCCGGGATGATTTTCATTCTACCCTATTTTTCATAGTGGCTTCTTAATATTACGTCAATTGCTTAGATATAAATAAATCTTCCTCCAATTTTTGTGCATACTTCGACAACAAAAAACCATCACTCCCGAATACCAACCTTCTTCACCGCTTCCACAACCCTCGGCAGCACCTCGCCCGCCTTTCCTTCTATAAGATAATCGGATACAATGCCAGTTATAGGAGTAGGTTCAAGATTAATTTCAATGACCGTTGCGCCAGCACGTTTTGCGATGATAGGTAAACTCGCAGCAGGCTGAATAACAGCGGAAGTGCCTATTACAAGCATCAAATCGCATTTACCTGCTTCCTCTTGCGACCTGCGTAGTGCATCTATTGGTATTGGCTCACCGAAGAAAACCACATCAGGTTTTAATAAAGCGCGGCATTCGCATCTCGGCGGTATCTCTTCTAAGTCATCCAATTTGTATTTTCTATCGCATTCCAAACATACAAGCCATCTGGCATTCCCGTGAAAATCAATTACAGAAGTGTTGCCAGCTTTTTGATGTAGATTATCCACGTTTTGCGTGATGATGCACCGCAATTTACGCATTTTTTCAAGTTCTGCGAGGGCGAGATGTGCAGGATTGGGCTTTGCTTTTTTGATGTGCTCGAGCATCTCCGCCAGCATTTGCCATGATTTCTCCGGATTGTTCCTGAACGTGCTTATGTGCGCATACTCCTCGGGATTGTATCTCTCCCATAATCCACCCTTACCCCTAAACGGTGCAATTTCGCTTTCCACTGATATACCCGCGCCTGTAAACGCAATGACTCTTTTCGCTTTTGCTATATCACGAGCTGCACGCTTGATAGTTTCTTCAGTCGGCATGTTAAGAGAAAGATTATTAAGAGAGTAAGTATTATAAATTATAAAGAGAAGGCAGATAAGGATTTGGTGGTGATAAATAAATCATGAATCTGTTTGAACGCATCTCCGTTGACCCTGAGATTTGCCATGGAAAAGCGTGTATCAGAGGAACACGTATCATGATTTCCGTGATATTGGATAATCTTGCTGCGGGCGTTAGCCATGAAGAAATCTTAAAAAGCTATCCCTCTCTGAATGCTGAGGATATTCAGGCAGCTATTGCCTATGCAGCAGAATTAACCAAGGAGCGCCTCGTTCCCGTTGCAGTAGGTGCGGAGCAATGAAGTTTAAGATTGACGAAAACCTGCCAGCGGAATTTGCAGAACTTCTTGTCGCAGCCCACCATGATGCTGTGACCGTAGTATCACAACACTTGCAAGGTAAAGAGGACCCCGTCATCATGGAAACATGCATGCGTGAAGGTCGAATATTAGTCACGTTGGATATAGATTTCGCAGACATTCGTGTATACCCCCCAAGTCAGCACCATGGCTTGATGGTCCTTCGGGTAGCTCGTCAAAATAAGCAGCACCTTATTGAAGTGTTTCGGCGTGCTATTCCGACATTAAAGCGGGAACCTATTGATAGGCGTCTGTGGATTATTGAAGAGACAAGAATTCGTATCAGAGGCGAGGAGGAGTAGAGTTATGGGGAAAAGAAAAATACTGCAAGTTGCTCTCGACGTGCTCGAGTTGGAAAGAGCGATAGAAATAGGAAAAGAGAGTATAGAAGGTGGTGCTGACTGGTTAGAGGCTGGTACGCCGTTAATAAAAAGCGAAGGAATGAATGCAATAAGGACGTTGCGAGATGCTTTTCCTGACGTGAAAATAGTTGCGGATATGAAAACGATGGACACGGGTGCGATAGAAGTGGAGATGGCGGCGAAGTCCGGTGCTTCGGTGGTCTCTATACTTGCAGTTGCGGATAACGCCGTGATAGAAGAGGCTATAAAATCCGCTCGTAAATACGGCGTGGAAATCATGGTGGATATAATGAACCTTGAGGACCCGGTGAGAAGAGCGAAGGAGATGGAAGAGATGGGTGTGGATTACGTCTGCGTGCACGTGGGAATAGACCAGCAGATGAAGGGTATGGATACGTTAAGTCTTCTGGAAAAAGTTTCGGCTGCGATAAAGACGCCGTTGGCAGTTGCAGGTGGTGTAGATGCGGAAATAGCATCAGAAGTGGTGAATTTAGGTGCTGACGTTGTTATTGTAGGCGGGAACATAGTGCGGTCCGCGAAGGTGAAAGAATCAACGATAAAGATAAGGGAAGGCATGGATTTGGGTATAGCGGGAAAAGAAACGAGAAAGAGGATAAAGAAGAAGACATTGGATGACCAGATTTTCGAGTTGTTTATGCAGGTGTCCACACCGAACATATCGGATGCAATGCATCGTAAAGGTGTAATGCGGGGTATAAAACCGCTGTTTGAAGATATAAAGCTCGTGGGTAAGGCGGTAACCGTGCAGACGTTTGAGGGCGACTGGGCGAAGCCGGTAGAGGCAACGGACGTGGCAAAAGAAGGAGACGTAATCGTTGTTTATGCGGGCTCGAAGGACGTTGCACCCTGGGGTGAACTCGCATCGTGGAGTTGTAAGCAAAAAGGAATTGCAGGTTTTGTTATAGACGGTGCGGTGCGTGATGTAGATGAAATAAGGCGAATACGATTCCCTGTTTTCGCTAAATACATTGTGCCGAATGCCGGTGAGCCAAAAGGCTTCGGCGAAATAAATGCGGAGATAAAGTGTGGTGGACAGGAAGTGAAACCCGGTGATTGGATTATTGGCGATGACAACGGCGTTGTGGTCGTTCCAAAGGAGCACGCGTATGAAATAGCAAGGCGTGCAAAGGAGGTATGGAAAAACGAGGAACGGGTAAGAGAGGAGATAAAGAGCGGGAAGACGCTTTCTCAGGTAATGGAATTGTATAAGTGGGAGAAGAAGTGATTTTTCTATTTTCTATCCTCCCTCATCTTCTTCTTTACGCCATCTATTAGCCCATGTGCATAATTTATGCAACCAAAAGCAGTAAAGAAATCGGCTTTTTCAAGGTAATACTTCGTATCCGCATAATATCTCTTTGCGAGGTCTATCACCTCTTCCTCATTGTCATCCAGCGATACCGAATCCAGTTCAACCATGCTCTCTTCAAAAAGCGCTATGTCCTTCTTTATCCTTTCGTCTTCGCTCATTTGCATGGCTATGTTGAGTTTACCTTGTCATATCATAAGCACATTTTAAATTTTAAGTCTTCTCAGTTACTCCAACCAATCCTCTAAACGCAGATCAGGAATGCGTGCATAGTGCTAAGTATTATGGGTGACAAGAGTTAAGCTACGGCTTAAAGCAATGCCGGCTATAAATAAATCATTATCCGCTAATCGCTCTGGTTCTGTAAATTTCCTCTACGAGCTCATCCAGACCCTCAATGTTACGCCACACACCAGCATGTCTCAACAAGCGGAGATTTGATGGCAGGTTTATTGTCACCTCTGCCCCTTCAGGAAGGATAGCAGACTCTTCCGGGACTACGACATTTCCTTCAACCGCACCTTTAATAGCCTTTGACATTTTCTTCGCCTCCTTGTCCAGTTTATGAGTACAGTTTTTTATAAGATATAAAAATATATAAAGCTATTGCATTTAAAATTTCCTGGCAAATATTCGCCTATTTTCTGCGTTTCCAAAGGTAAAAGGAAGAATTAAATATTTTCTAATTAAATATAAGAAGGAAAAAAAAGGCTCCCAAATTCAGCACGATGAAAACAAAAATTTCCGAAATGCGTGAAAGAGACAGAAAGATTGCAGGATTTGAGGACGATTTAAAGCTTTCATTGAATGCAGTAGAGGTATTGAAAAGAAGATACCTGCTAAAGGACGAACTCGGAAAAGTTATCGAGACACCAGGTCAAATGTTCGAGCGTGTGGCAAAAGCAATAGCGAGAGCGGAACTAAATTATGGTAAAAGCAAAGAGGAAGTAAAAGAAATTGAACGCAAGTTTTACCTGTTAATGCGTAACTTAGAATTCCTGCCCAACAGTCCCACATTAATGAATGCAGGAACTGAGCTCGGACAGCTCGCTGCATGTTTTGTTTTACCTGTTGAAGACTCAATGGATAGCATATTCAATGCAGTTAAGAACACAGCTTTAATTCATCAAAGCGGTGGTGGAACCGGCTTCTCCTTCTCTCGTCTTAGACCAAAGGGGGATGTAGTCAAATCAACAGGAGGAGTCGCCTCTGGTCCCGTCTCGTTCATGCGTGTTTTCGACGTAGCCACCGATGTGATCAAGCAAGGAGGCAAAAGAAGAGGCGCGAATATGGGCATATTGAGCGCAGACCATCCAGACATCCTGGAATTTATAAGAGCGAAAGAAGGAGGCGGGTTTGCCAATTTCAATACTTCGGTAGCCGTTACTGATGAGTTCATGCATGCAGTGGAAAGGGATGAAGAATACGTGCTCGTAAATCCTCGTACGAAAGAAGAAGTGAGTAAAATAAAAGCTCATGAAGTTTTTAACGAAATCGTAACCTACGCATGGAAGACAGGAGACCCTGGAATCGTTTTTATAGACGAAATCAACAGACATAATCCGGTTTCTGCGGTTGGAAAGATAGAGGCAACAAATCCCTGTAGTGAGCAGCCACTCCTGCCTTACGAATCCTGTAATTTAGGCTCGATAAACGTTTCAAAATTTGTTAAAGCAGGTGAAATAGACTGGGAAAGGCTTAAAGAGGTGATTTGGCTCTGCATAAGGTTTTTAGACGATGTCATAGATGTAAACAGGTATCCACTGCCAGAAATAGAAAAGATGACGAGGGCGAACAGGAAGATAGGGGTTGGAATAATGGGATTTGCAGAACTGTTAATCAAACTTGGGATAGCGTATGATTCAAAGGATGCGCTTTCGATAGCTGAAAAGCTCATGCAATTCATCACAAATGAGGCACGGCAGTGTTCAACAGAGCTCGGGCTTGAAAAAGCGTCTTTTCCTAACTTCGAACTCAGTGTTTGGACGAAATACGACGCGATGCGAAACGCTACGGTAACCACCATCGCGCCAACGGGAACAATAAGTATAATCGGAGGATGCTCCAGTGGTATAGAGCCTTTGTTTGCAGTCGCATTTATTCGAAACGTAATGGGCGGAATGCTGGAGATAAACAAACTGTTTGAGGAGATGGCGAAGGAACGGGGGTTTTATAGTAAAGAATTGATAACAGAGATTGCTAAGTGCGGGTCTGTGCAGGATATTAAGAGTATTCCAGAGGATATTAAAAGGGTGTTTGCCACGGCGCTGGACATCTCCCCGGAATGGCACGTGCGAATGCAAGCGGCATTTCAGAAATATACGGAAAATGCAGTCTCGAAAACGGTGAATCTCCCAACTGATGCCACGTGGGAAGATGTAAAGAAAGTGTTTTTATTGGCTTATAAACTCAAATGCAAGGGTATTACCGTTTATCGGTATGGAAGTAAAGAGCAGGTTCTATCTCTGGAAATTCCAAAGATCTTGCTTGAAGAATACGTACGCGCTGATTCGGAATACACGGGCGAGTGCAGGATTTGTTCGGTGTAATTCAATAGAGAATGCAAGCTCTTTCTATAACTGTAAATATCTCTTCAGGAACGCCGCCAATTTTTCACTATCCGCATCGTTTTTTATTATAATATCGGTTTTGAGCACCTCCACTTCTTTATCTGTCGGGCATTCATCATCCTTATCTATGACAAGCACGTCTAAGAAATCCTCATAGCACTTGAATACTCCGTAAGGCGAAACTTCAAACCCTTTTGCTTGCATAAATTTTCCCGCAGGTCCGCTTATCGGTTTATTTCCAACGATTGGCGAAATCGCAATCACCTTTTTCGTCTTCAGCATCTCCCTTATTCCACTCATGCTCAAGATAGGTTCTATACTCGTTATCGGGTTACTTGGTCCTATTATCACCACTTCTTCAGACCCGGACCCGGACATCAGCACGTTCATAACGTCTTCAGAGGGCTTCACTTTCTCGATGCCATCAAAAACGACGTCTAAAACTTCTGGCTCTCCCCTTTTAGAGACCCAAAACTCCTGAAAATGCAGCTTGCCTTCCGGCGTAAGAATCTTAGTGCTTACAGATGCAGCGTCATCGGTCATCGGCAGTATCTTTATCTTTGCGGTGATGCCAAATCTTCTTGCGAGCAAAGAAGTTGCTTCGGTTAGACTCTTCCCACTCCTTAACAGCTCAGACCTGATTATATGCGTTGCGCGGTCTTTATCACCAATCATCATCGGCTCCTCGCAGTCCGACCTTTTCAAAGCGGTGTGCGTATAAAAACTGTCATCCCTGATGCCCCACCATTTATCTTCGTCTATAAGACCTGCAAATGCATAAATGACCGAATCTATATCCGGGCAAACCAGGTTTCCAGATACCCAAACGTCTTCTGCCGTATTAACTATTATATTCTGCTCTTCTTCCTTGAATACCTTCTTCATACCCACCAGCAGTTTTGGTGTCCCCGTGCCGCCCGAAAGGATAATCATCTTCTCCGGTTTCAGTTCTATTTCTTGTGACTTAGGAAATTACATGGATTTTAGAGTTATCAATTTAAAAAGTAAAAAACTTTATCGGAGTTTTTGCTTATTTCCGTAATGGAGCTGCTATATCAAATATCTTATCTTTTAATATGAAAAAAAATCGAAAAGCTTTTATACCATGATTATCGAAACGGAAAATGGTACAATGAATAAGGAGAGGATGAGGGTATTGATAGCTGATAGCTCTCCATTTATATGCATCATGCTTACTACGGTATTGGAAAAACTTGGTTTCGAGGTTGTCGGCACAGCTAAAGATGGTAAAGAAGCAATAGATAAATATATGAAACTGAAGCCAGACGTTATGCTTGTAGATGCGGCATTAGAGGATATAGATGGCATCGAGGCAACTCGCATTATAGAAACTGAGAATTCCTCTGGCATTGTTATCCTGATGGTTGCGGAATCCTCTGACACGCCGGATTTAATTGTGGAAGCAGTGAAAGCAGGAATAAAGGGATATTTGAGGAAGCCATTCTCAGCGGAAGAAATTGAAGCACGTATGGGAGGTGTATTGAAGAAGAGATAGAAAATGGAAGAACGAGAAGAAAGAGAGATAAAGATATTGCTTGTAGAAGATTTGGAGGAGCATGTGCTTATTATAAGGAAGACTTTAGAGGGAAGTAGGCTGAGAAACAGTGTTTTTGTAGCAAGCGATGGTGAAGAGGCACTTGATTTTCTCTATAACCGTGGCGATTACGCTGACGAAAAGAAGTATCCGAAGCCCGACCTGATCCTGCTTGACCTGCGTCTGCCAAAGCTTGATGGTATAGCGGTGCTGGAGCAAATAAAACACGAAGAAGGAATAAAAGATATTCCTGTTGTAGTTCTTACCTCTTCAGATCGGGACGATGATATAATCAAGACATACGAGGAGGGCGTTAAAAGTTACATTCTGAAATCCGCGCTCATTGTTCAAAAGAGAGGAAAGATGGAAGGGCTTTTAGATGCTATAATATCGCTTGTTTGATATTCATTCAATCTCGCCATGGATGCCTGTTCCACATAAGCCAATAAAAACCCAGTTCTCGTACCATTTCTGAGAACTCACCGAAGTCTATGGGTTTTACAAGATAACTGTTCACATAATTGCTGTATGCCTGGATCATATCACCTTCGCTTTCCGAAGTGGTAAGCACCACTACCGGTATATGCTTCAAATCATCAGATTTTTTTATTTCCTTTAGCACTTCGTGACCGTCGAGTTTGGGAAGTCGGAGGTCGAGAAGAATTAAATCAGGACGAGGGCTTTTTCCATTATCCGCATATTTCCCACGGTGTAAGAGATAGTCCATCGCATCTTCACCGTCAATTACCCAGTGAACCACATTCGCAAGCTTTGCATTTTCAAGGGCGCGCATTGTAAGCATTGCATGCGCCTCATCATCTTCGACGAGCAGGATTACAGCCGGGTTGCCTTTCATTTTTGAATACTCTAATTTTATATCTTTTCCTCATAAATATTTTCGTATTGTTGCTATTTTTTTTATTAAAATTGCCAAATTTTTTAAACAAATATGGAAAAATATTTTGCCATTACTCTGCCAGAGATGCCTGTAAAAAAATTCGATAATTTATAAAATTGACAATCTATCAATCTATGATAGTTTTATTAGATATTTATTTTAAATAAAAGAGGTTGTGAAAATGGATAAAAAAGTAGGGATAGCAATAGGCGTGGTTGTGGTGATCTCAGTGGCTTCTCTTGCTATTTCCATCGCAGGATACCAGCAAGCGACAAAGGAGAAGATAGAAATAGTTGAGCCTTGGATTCCGGTGGAAGGCGTTGGATTTGAAGGACCTATTTACACAGGGACTTCTAATGGATACATAATTGAATTTGAAAACGGAGTGAAATTCTACTTTTCTGGTGATACCGCTCTTTTCGGTGATATGAAATTTATCATAGGCGACTACTACAAGCCAGATGTTGCTTTTTTAAGCAGTGGAGGTTTTTATACCATGGGTCCAGAGGAAGCAGCTTATGCCACTACGCTGATAAACCCAGAATATGTAATACCCTATCACTACCATGTTTTCCCTGAGATGGCACAAACGGCAGATGAGTTTGTGGATGAAGTGAACAGGTATAGAGAAAAAGGGGCTACGAGAGCAGAGCCTATTGTTTTAGAATACGGCGTTGAGCGAGAGATAGAAGGCATAAAGGTATTGTGGTTAGGTCATGCGCAATTTGTTTTCGAGTCAGTAAATGGCACGAGAATAATTATAGACCCCTGGTTAGAAGCGAACCCGGACTGCCCGGCAAAATACAAAAATTATAGTGCCTTTGAAGACATTGACCTCATTCTCCTAACGCATGGACATATTGACCATCTCACACCGAAAGAAATAGACGAGCTTGCAAGGTTATATAATCCCGTGATACTTGCACAATGGGAACTGGGAATATATCTATCAGGTAAAGTAAGCACTACCAACATAGTTATTTTCAATAAGGGGCATTATATCACAAAAAAAGAAATGATAGAATCCGCAATGCTACAGATAGAACCTGAGATTGACGAGAACATAAGAATAATGCTTGTGCACGCAGACCATAGCTCATCTCCACAACTTTGAGCAATTACTAAGAATTGGTATCTAAGATGAAGAAAAAAGGACATTTAGCTAAATTAAAGGATGAGAGAAAATTCTTCTCCTATCGAACAATCTTTTATATTTTTTTAGTTCTGATTCTTGTAATCGGTATCCAGACTGCTCTAACCATTAATCGCGAGCGAGAGCACATGATTGATGCAAAGATCAGTGAGAAGGTTGCGTTAGCCGAATTGACCGCCACCAGCGTCGGGGCTGCTGAAGTCTATGTCCCCGTATATAAAATAAACATAGTGAATAAAGTATCGGAACCTGAGGATATAATTTATTGCAGAATAGTAAAACCTAACGGTCAAATTTACATATCCAGCATAGAGCAAGAACGTGGCAAATTTATCAAGGACCCCGCCATCACCACATCAGAAACCGTGGTCAAAGACGATGTTTATAATGGAGAAAGCATAAAGGTCGTTATCACTCCAAGTAGTCGCGGTTATACCATCTGGGTGGGATTTTCTCTTGAAAGTGTTAAATCGGCTGTATGGGCAATGATACGAGATAGTATGGTGATTGCGGGAAGTGTTATTGCAATGGTTTTTTTAGTCTATTTTGGATTGACATCCATTAACAGAGAAGTATCAAGGGCTAATAAAGAACTAAGAGATACCCAGGAACAGTTAATTCAAACAGAGAAACTCGCTGCTCTTGGTAGATTATCTGCTGATGTTGCGCATGAAATAAACAATCCCTTAGGTGGAATAAAAAACTGTCTGTATCTATTATCTGATTCGGTATCTAAGAATAAAAAAAATTATCTAGAGATTGCAGAGCGAGAAGTGGATCGTATTGCAAGTATTGTCCGGAGGCTTTTGGATTTATATCGCCCACAAAAAGAGATTATGACACTTACAAACGTCAACGTTCCACTTGATGAAATATTGACTGTTACGAAAAATCAAATCGCCAATCGTAACGTGAAAATAATTAAAGATTTTGACACAAAACTGCCTGATGTTATGGCTTCTTCGGAACATCTCAAGCAGGTGTTTCTGAATATAATACTAAATGCGGTAGAGTCCATGCCTGAAGGTGGAGAATTAGCTATAAGAACTTATCCTCATCCTACTGGAGAGCCAGAAATTAAGATAGAATTTGCCGATACTGGTTGTGGGATAACAGAGGAAGAGATTGATAATATATTTGACCCCTTCTTCACCACCAAGAAAGGCGGTAAAGGCACTGGTTTGGGCCTGTCGGTCTCTTATGGAGTAATACAAAGACATGATGGTAGAATTGAAGTCAAAAGCGAAGTTGGAAAAGGCACAACGTTTATTGTATCTCTACCTATACAGGAGAAGGAGGGAGAAAATGAAAGAGAAGGAGAAGAAGAAAATACTCATAGTTGATGATGAGTTCGCTTTTCTGGTCACCACGGAAGCGATATTGGAAGAAGAAGGTTACGAGGTGACGACAGCAGAAGACGGATTTAAAGCGTTAGATATACTGAAAGAACAGTACTTCGACGTGGTATTAGCAGATTTAAAGATGCCTGGAAAAGATGGTATAGAGGTAATAGAGGAAGCAAAAAAAGTCAATCCGTATGCAATTGGAATAATTATCACGGGCTACCCCTCCTTAGATACAGCGATAGAGGCGATAGAGAAAGGTTGCTACGGTTATATCCTGAAGCCTTATCATGCGGAAGACCTGAAACAAATCATTAAGCGAGGGTTTGAGAAAAGTAGATTAGAACAAGAAGTGTTCGTATTGAAAGAGAGCGCGGAATTTTATAACGACCTGATGGCACACGACATAAATAACATAAATCAAATAATAATGGGCTATCTTGGTGCGCTGTCAGACTCGGGTCTCAGCGAGCAGGAACAAAAGGGTTATGTGGAGAAGGCGCTATCCGCGGTTAAAAGGAGTGCAAAGCTAATTGAAAATGTGAGAAAACTCAGACAGATTCAGGAAATCGAACCTGAGCAGAAAGCCATTGATTTAACGGACATTCTAAAGGCGAGCATTGATACTGTCAGGGCAGACCATAAGGACAAAGAAGTCGAAATAAACTACATACCTTCAGAAGAGAACCAATATATCCTCGCTGATTCTTTTGCAAACGACATATTCGTCAATATACTGGATAATGCGATAAAATTCACGCCTTCCACAAAAGTCGCGATTGGTATCGGCGTTGAGGATTATGCGAAAAATGGTAAAGAATTTTATGAGATAAGCGTTGAAGACAGAGGAAGAGGAGTCCCGGACGAAGCGAAGGAAGCAATCTTTAAACGTTTTCATAAAGGGCATAAATATATGAAGGGAAGCGGAATCGGGTTATACCTGGTGAGAACGCTCGTAAGCAGATATGGTGGAGCAGTTTGGGTAGAAGACCGGGTAAAGGGGGACCATACGCAGGGAAGCATCATTAATGCGATTATTCCTAAACCTAAACCATAGAGATAATGCCCGAAACTAAAACAATATTCCTCGTTGATGATGACTCGGATATACTGGTACTATACAGGATAATGATAGAAAGGAATAACGAATACACCGTTTTAGACGTGGCAACAAATGGGCAGGAAGCGATAGAGAAATACAAAAAATTTAACAAGAAGCCGGATTTAATCGTCATGGATCATAGAATGCCAGTCAAGAACGGGGTAGAAACAGCAATAGAAATACTCGAGTTAGATGGTAATGCGAGAATATTATTTGTCAGCGCTGATGTTTCTGTAAGGGAAGAAGCACTGGAAATAGGCACTATTGGCTTCTTAGAAAAACCTTCTTCCATGAATGTTTTGTTGGATGGGATTGAAAGGGCGCTACAATGAAAAAAACCAGTGCCAAATACTACCAAATCTATGGAAAGAGAAAATATCAGAAAAAAAAGAAAACGCACCAGGCATTAGCTTTTAACCCGGTGCAACTTACTTGTTCGTCATGCCGGGTTGCAATCGAGTTTGAAATGCTTTCCATCATAGAATTTCCCTTTTAGTGTCAGCACACCTTCTGGATCTTCTATGGGGAACCAGAGCGTAAGTTTATCGCCGTTGCCAGTAAGCGTATATTTTACGACAGATACACCTTCACATTTAACGGTCTCAGGGTTAATGTCTTCTTCAATGCCTTCGCCCTGAATGGTTACCTTAATCTGATCGCCCACATTTATGTATGTAACGCATTTTGCCATTACTATTCCTGTTAGTCCAGCCAACAGTATGGCTACGATTCCGAGCACGATTAGTTTTTTCATTTTTCATATCACCTCCTATTTGCTTTTATGGCTAAAAATTGAGCCTATGGTGTCATTTTTGAAATATACTTATATATTTTTCGGAATTCAAACAAATAGAAAATAAAGTTAATAGAAATCACCAATGTAGCTATTTTATAGTTATACATCCTGAGGAAGAGAGGGATATGATAACTTCCTGTATCCTTGCATCTTGTATCCCGCATCATGCATCTTCACGTAACCGGCAATGTAAAACAGACCGTGCACCCTTTACCCTTCTCTGATTCTATCCATATACGACCTCCATGCACCTCGATTATCCGTTTCACGATGGCGAGCCCTGCACCTGCTCCCTTGCTATTTTTATCCTCTTTGTAAAACAGTTCGAACACCTTCTCGTGCTGGCTTTTGTCTATTCCTATTCCATTATCCTGCACAAAAAACACGGTTTCTTCGCCATCTACACGATAACCAACGTCTATTTTTGGGCGAGGTTGTTCACCCATGTAATTTATGCTGTTCCCAATCAGGTTCACAAGCACCTCGACTATCCTTATGTGGTCCACGTGAACAGCAGGGAAGTCCTCAGTCACGGATACTTCAACTCCACTCGATTTTATTTGTTCTGCTGTTTGCTCTTCTGCTTCCTGAACAAGTTCGCCAAAAGGCACATCTTCTGGCGGATTCACTACACGACCGATACGAGAGAGTTGCAGTGTGTCACTCAAGATGCGGTCCATCTTTGTAACGGCGGTTTTTATATACTCCAACGCGTTTTCCACGTTTTCTGTCTTATTTTGTTCTAAATCTTCTCGTAGTATGTCAACAAAACCATGAATGGTAACAAGAGGCGATCTTAAGTCGTGAGAGACCGTGTAGGTAAACCTCTCCATCTCGGCGTTCTTTGCCTCAAGCTCCTTAAGGAGTTTTTCACGTTCCTCCTCCACTCGCTTTTGCTCGGTTATATCTCTAAATATCGTTAATTTTGATACAGTGCCGTCAATATTCTTCAGAGGCGTCTCAATGATGTCATAAGTCTTATTCATCCTGCGAGAGTGCCACTCCCACCTCACTGTCTTTCCTTTCATTACCTCCGAATATTTACATAGAGGACATGGTTCCTCCCTGCCATGAAACGCCTTATAGCAAATACCACCGACTTGGTCTCCAAACTTATCACGCGAAACTTTGTTCATAAACTCTACTTCGTAGTCCTCTGAGAAGAGATACACACCATCAACCATGCTTTCAAATATCAAATTCAGGTTGTCCCGCTCTTCTTTTATCCGCTCCTGCAGCTCCACTTCTTTTGTTATATCTCTGCTCACACGGACAGTACCAATCGGCACGCCGTTCTTGTCCTTCAACAATGCCGCGGACATGCTGATATGAACCGGCTTCCCATCTTTCCTCAACACGATTGCCCGATGGTTCTTAATCTCTCCTTCCCTCTGCACCTGTTCCATTATCCTGTCCGGTTCTCCGGGGTCTGCGAAAAACCTCCTGTTGGATGCTCCTATCACCTCATCCGCGCGATAACCCATGATGCCCTCAGCACTCTTATTCCAGTCTCGCACAATCCCATTCATGTCCACGACCGCGATCGCATCCGCAGAACTCTCAATAATATTATCCAAATAATCCCTCGTTTCTCTCAACACTTCTTCTGCTCTTCTCTTATCCTCCCGCAACTGATAAGCCTCAGAAGCTCTTTCAACCGCTGCCAGCAACTCTTCCATGTTCACTGGTTTCTCAATGTAACAATATGCATCGGCTTTCAAAGCTTCTATTGCCGTCTCCTTGGATGCATAAGCGGTGATTATAATAGCATAAGCTTCTGGATTGAGAGCTTTCAGCCCCTTTAATACCTCTATCCCAGTAATGTCCGGGAGCTTCAAGTCTATCAAGCAAGTAGGGAACTTTTCTTTCTTTGCGAGGGCTAAAGCCTCCTTACCCGTTCCGGCGGTCCTTACCTCGTAGCCTTTATCCGCGAGTATGTCGCTTAATGTCTCACGCATTCCTGCGTCGTCCTCAATCACGAGTATAGATGGCTTCTTCTCCATTTTCTCCTCCTTCATTCGTTGATTATCCTACATAAATTAATATATTTCCTTTTTGATAAAACTTTTTTCAAATTTTTATATCTACATTCTCCTGCTCTCCCAGCTCATCCGGTTCTTTTGAATCTGTATTGTTGTCCTCTTGAGTTTCAACCTCTCCAATTTTCCATTCCGCCTTCCTTATTATCCCGCGTAGCGTTTGCACCTCTCTCGCAGTGAGTTCTGCTCTACCGATGATTCTTCTAAGCATGAGTAAAGTCTTCTCCTTTTTATGCGCCCGATAGCCTATCTCAGCCAGAAACGTTTTTATATGCATTAATAAACGCTCTTTATTCTCCACACCTGCTAATTTTAGCCCTCCGGAAGCCATTCCCACTTCGGTTAATTCGTAAAGAACCACCGCAACGGCATGCGAGAGGTTCATCACAGGGTAGTCAGGGCTCGTAGGAATGCATACAATGATATCGCAAAGCATTAGCTCCTCATTCAATAGCCCTATGTCTTCTCTACCAAATAAAACGGATAAGACTCCGCTTTTACTATCAACCTTCTTTTTTAATTGTCGTGGCGAGAAAAAAGGCATTCTAAGGTGTTTATTAGCAGAAATGCCGTACTTAGAGGTGGTGCCAGCAACGATAGCAGAGTTCGCAATCGCCTCCTCTACCGAATTAACTACTTTGCATGCGTTTAGCACATCGTAAGCGTGAGAAGCAACCGAAAATGCTTTTTTTCCTATGTCAGGCGGGTTTAGTAAATAAAGGTCTGAGAAGCCGAAGTTTTTTATCACCCTCGCTACTGCTCCTACATTCTCTTCGTTCTTCGGTTCCACAAGAATTGTTCTTACTTCCATAAAGTCATTCTTAAAACCTAAAAAACCGCCCTCCTTCCATTTTTTCTTTTTACGTCTATCTATATAAAGTATTTTTTTCTCATTACAATTACTGGTGAGAATGCGAGAAGAGAGAGAAAGGATAGCACTCAAAATTGGTTACCTCGGAACTAATTATCATGGCTTTCAGGTTCAGCCCCAGGTTCAGTCTAAGTCTGAAGTGCCGACCATAGAAGGTGAGCTCTTCAAGGCGTTAAAGAAACTGGACATCATGGAAGACCGAAAATCAGTAAATTATTCCTACGCTGGTAGAACCGATAAAGGAGTGCATGCTCTCTCACAGGTCGTTTCCTTTGACACCACAAACGCAAACGTGACACCCCGAATGATAAACAGCGTGCTTCCGGACGATATATGGGTATATGCACTCGCAAAACCGCATTCGGGATTTAATGCACGCAAGGATGCCATAAGTCGTGAATACCGGTATTTTTTATTTTCGCACACTGATTTGGACTTGGATATGGACATAACACGCATACGAGCGGCATCTGAACTGCTTATCGGAACACACGATTTCTCTAACTTCGCTCAGCAAGAGGATAACGAGACCGGGACTCACGTAAGGGAGATAAAGCGGATAGAGATGGATATGGATATAGAAAAAAGAAATTCGGTTATCATCATGGATATAGAAGCAAACGGCTTTCTGCGTAAAATGGTGAGGAAAATAGTTTCGGTGTTGAGTATGGTTGGCAGTGGCATAAAAGATAAAAGATGGGTGGAAGACCTGTTGGAACTACGTGTAAAGGAGCAAATTGAACCTGCACCTGCTTTCGGGCTCGTTCTTAAAAATGTTTCCTATCGTGATGTCAAATTTGTGGAAGATGATTATGCGAAGGGGAGGATAGAGGCACGACTAAAAAAGGATTTAGTTTTTCACGCCACGATTGCGGAGGTGCTGGGTGGGATGATAGGACAGGATTTTTAGGAGCTACTTATCACCGTGCCGAATAAGGTCTCGTCCACTAAGAATTTATAAACATTCGATTCTTTTGTTGCGTTAAAAAGAATAGAAGGAATGTTACTCTCGGATGCGAGCTTTGCCAATAAATAAACTTTCTCTCTCATACCCCCTGTTACGTCCACATGCGCAGACCCGCCAATGCTCATTTTTTCCACATCTTCAGGCGTTATTTTTCTTATTACCGCCCCATTATCGTTCACAACGCCGTCCATGTCAGTGCCCACGCCGACTTTTATCGCTTTGAATTCCTTCGCTATATACACCACCAGTTGGTCGCCGCTTATTATACGAAAACCCTCCTTTTCATCAAAGATAACGTCGCCATGCAAAACCGGAATTATTCCCATCTTTAATGCCATGTCTATTTGCTCCTTTATTTTATACTTTATTTCGAGCCCTTTTGATACTACTGCGCTTAGAGGATGTATAGGCATCGCATTCACTCCGCATTCCATTAGCGATGATATTACCATTTTGTTCAGCTCTTTCACAGATTCGTGCGTGATTAAAGCGTCCTTTGCATCACGACTTTTTAGATACACCTTCGCTTGTGGATGTCCATAAGAGCCAGCACCGTGGACCAGTATCAACTTTTTTCCGGCTCTGGCAGTGGAGAGAGCGAGAGCGATTTTTTCTGATATTCGCCTTATTTCTTCCTTTCGCGCTCTTCTTTCCGCGCCCTTTTCTGATATTACACTCCCGCCTATTTTCAGCACGTATATCCCAGCCACATCATCAGGATGTTCTTTCATGGATTAATCTAAAAGAAAAAAGCGATAAATATTTATGCTTTCAGTTTATATCCTCTGTTTGTTGATAGCAAAAGGAGGAGAAGGGGAAAATGGCAAAAAAGGCAGTAGAGGTTTTAAAAGAACCATTGTTGGAAATTTTTGGAGACCGTGTTTGTTTTAATAAAATCGAGTTAAGCCTTTATTCGAGGGACATCAATGTTCTGCCGGATTTCGTGATGGAAAGAATCAATAGCAAACCTGATGCAGTTGTGCAGCCGGAGAGCGCTGAAGAATTGGAAAGGTTGTTGAGGTTTTGTTATGAAAACGAGATTCCAGTGGTTCCAAGAGGCGCTGCTACTTCGGGTTACGGTGGTGCAGTTCCTTCGAGAGGCGGAATTGTAGTTGACTTTTGCAGGCTGAACAGGGTTATTGAAATAAATGAGCAAGAGAAGACGGTTGAGGTAGAGCCAGGGGTTGTCTGGAATTCGCTTGACCGTATTCTCAATTCAAAAGGGCTTGCTTTAAGGCTTTATCCAAACAGCGGTATTAGCGCTACCGTTGGTGGCTGGGTTGCCAATGGCGGTGGTGTAGGAATAGGAAGTTACGAATTCGGAACGTTCCGCGAAGACCTTATCGAGTGCGAAGTAGTGACGCCAAAGGGTGTCGAGAAACTCTCAGGCGCTGACTTAGATTTGGTCTTCGGTCTCGCTGGCACTACCGGGTTATTGAGCAAAATAAAGTTCAAAGTCATGGAGCAGGGCAATCTTCTACCCGTATTGGCTGCTTTTGATGGGTTCGATGACCTCGTGAGTTGCATTAAGGGTTTGAAGACCGTGAGTTCTGATAAATTCAAAGTCTGGCACGTATCGTTCAAGAATGCAGCGAATGTGAAATTATCTGCGGAGGCAGTAGAGAAGCAAGCAAAGCGAAATCCTACGCATCACGAGGCGACGAGGTTGAAGTTGCCAGAGAAAAATATCGCTTTCTTCGTCGCTCACTCGGAAGATGGCGCTGAGGTGAAAGTGAAAGAAGAAGTTATGAGTATGCTCAGTGGAGTGATAAAAGAGAACAGAGGAGAAGTTTTAGATGAGGCGCTTGCACGTGCCGAATGGGAAGAGCGGTTCATGCTGATGAAACTAAAAGCCTTAGGACCTTCTTTGATCAGCTCAGAGGTAAAGATAAGCACAGAAAATCTGAGCAGGCTCGTGGAGAGCACGAAAAAGAGGTTGGGCGAGTTCGCTCTTGAAGGGACAGTTGCGAATAACGGTGATTTTGCAGTTGTCATGGGTTATATTCTGGATGACGAGCGAAGGAGGGGCTACAAGTTCGCACTCGCAAAGAGTTTGATTATGCTTGGTGAGGGAAAGAAATTAGGTGGCTATCCTTATACCGTTGGGATGTATTTGACGGATGATGCGGAACTCTGTCTTGGAGAAAACCTCAATAAAGCATACGAGTTCAAGAAGAGCGTTGATGATAAGGCGATTTTGAATCCCGGCAAAGTATTTCCGATAAAACTCGAATCCGAGTTGGTGAAAGATACAAAACAAAAGGAAGTGCCAACAAAGAGTTTGATCCGGATGATGCGAACCGTGCGAAAGGCAGGGATAGTGCCTTCGCTTCTTGAAAAGATTTCGGTTGGAGAAGTGAAGATGGAGCGAGCGAGTGCGCTAACGAGTTATCCTTTCGGGGATGATGCTCTGTTAGACGCCTTCATTTGTTTGCGATGTGGCTATTGCCGGACTGAATGTCCTGTTTACAAGAAGACCCTTTGGGAGGGCACTTCTCCAAGAGGGATGTTTTATTTCATCAAGGAATTCGCGAAGGGTAATCTGGAAGCAGATGAGCGTATGGTGGACAATTTTTTTGTTTGCACTACCTGCGAGAGGTGTAACCTTGTTTGCCCGGCGGAAATCCCGATTCTTCAGCGGTGGGACCTTACGATGCGACCCGCTTTGTTTAAGGGACAGGATTGGTATGAGTTACCATTGGCGTTTAAGGCTTCTACTGCGAACGTTTTGGAGCACAAAAATCCCGCGGCTAATCCGCACGAGAACAGGACAAAATGGTTACCGGAAGGTGCGGAATATGCGGCTGAAGGCGAGATTTGCTACTGGGCTGGTTGCATACCTTCTTATACTATGAAGAACATGCCTGAGAACGCAATTAGAATCTTGAACAGTGCAGGGATAGTGCCTGTTTACCTTGGTACTGATGAGTGGTGCTGTGGCGCTCCAGTCGTTCTCGCGGGGCGATACTCTGATATTTCGGATGTGATAAGACACAACATCGAGGAATTCAATAAAAGGGGTATCAGGAAACTAATCACGTCATGTCCGGGCTGTTGGGCTACGTTAGCGCTCTATTACCCGGTGTTTGCGAAAATGCTCAATCTGGAATATAATGTCGAGGTTTTACATATCGCACAGGTATTCGATGATTTGATCAAGGACGGTAAAATAAAATTGGAAAAAGAGGTCAAACTGAAAGTGACTTATCAAGACCCTTGCCACATAGGTAGAGCGGGTGGGATTTACGAGGCACCGAGAAACGTGCTAAAAGCAATTCCAGGGGTTGAGCTGGTAGAGATGGAGAAGGTAAAAGAGGAGTCGAATTGTTGCAGCAGGCACGTGATGAGATATCCGGCGTTTGGGTCAAAGATTGCTGTTTCAAGAGTCGAAGAAGCCGCTTCCACGGGTGCTAATGCGATCGTGACTGCATGTGGGACCTGTATGTTCAACGTCAACGTAGGTGTCCGGGATGCAGGTGTTGAAATGGACGTTTACGACATCAGTGATTTGATTGCGCTTAGTATGGGTATGGAGATAAAGGGTCCGGAGGCAGTCGCAAAGGTGATCCTCAATGCCAGAGATACTAAACAAATTCCCACTTTGGAAAAGGAGAAAGAAAGAGGGAAAAGACTTCTTGTGCCTCAAAGTTTGTGAGCACCTATAAAATATCTTCAATCAGCCGCTTCGCCCATTTCAACTTCTTCCTTTTTCTCTCACTTACGTGCTTATCTTCGAAATCAAACCCTATGAGTTCTATTTCCTTCGCACCAAATTCCTTCGCCAGAAATACACACCTGTCGCCATCTGTGAACCCCCCGAAGTTGTGCACTGTGGAGCTCTGCCCCACGACCCTGCTTAGTGGTTTGCTCTGCGTTGTGCATATCACATCTTCATTTAACCCGGGCAACACCTTCTTCAGCATCTCTATGTTGTCACCGTGTGCATGTACCACGATTATCGAGCCAAGCCTGTTTGCATGGATTATATCAGCGATGTCCCCGTCAAGGTCTGTAACCACAAAGTCGGGTATTATGGCATTGCGCAGAAGAATAGAAGTAGCACCATCCGCAGCTATCACAACGCATTCACGAGAAAAGGAAAAAACATCGAACTCCTTTTCCTTCTCCCTTATATCGCGCTCCAGACAGGGTGCATTGCCACAAATTATTACTCGTTTCCCTTTTATTATCTTTTCTACTTCTTCTTTTACGTTTTTCTCTCTACTTCTTTTATGAGTTATTATCCCAGATGCCACCCTCGCCGCTTCATCGTCTTTTTTTCTATCGAATCCAAAATCATTCAATATTTCCTCGTATATCGGCTCCCAATCACTATACTTCATATCAACCTTTATTTAATAAGAGAAAGTTTAATCAATGAAAAAGAAAAAGGTTTAAATGAACAAATCCTGTTACAGAGATAATATTAGAATAAATGAACGCAGAAAAAAGTAAAACAGAGCAAAAGACGAGAGGGAAAGACAGGGCGCTGCAAGTAATCTTTGGTTGTGGAAGAATTGGCTATGCAGTGGCAAAGGAGTTGAAAGGGCGAGGGATAGAAGTTGTCATCGTGGATATAGATGAGAAGAAGGTGGAATTGCTGAAGGAGGAGGATTTCATTGCTTTCGCCGGTGACATAAGCGACCCTAAGATAATCAATAAGGTAATAAGCGAGGGTGAGCCAGAAGCTGTTTTTATATTGAGTAACGGCAGCGAAGTGAACAAAAAAGCGGTGAAAAATGCAAAAGAAGTGTTGCCACATGCTCATTTAGTAGTGCGAGCGATTGACCCCGCGGATAAAGAAGACTTAAGGGAGTTAGACGTGGACGTGGTTTTGTCCATTCCAGATATAATAGCAGGAACAGCGATAGAGTATCTGGAGAATGTGAGGTCTCTGAAGAAAGCGAAAGAATTGACTTCGATGATAGAAGAGATAAGGGGGAGAAAGCGAGGTAAAGCGAAGTTAGGGATTATTGTTCACGACAGTCCGGATTCGGATGCAATAGCTTCTGCTCTTGCATTAAAGCAAATAGCAAAGCACGTGGGTGTATCTGCGAATATACTGTACCGTGGCGAAATAGGGCATCATGTGAATCGAGCTTTTGTAAACATCTTAGGAATAGAGATGAGGAGTATAGAGCGTGATGATGAATTAAAGGATTATGATAAGTTGGCACTTATAGATGCCTCCGTTCCGGGTGCAAACAATCCGTTGCCTCCGCCACCTGAAGGTAATGTGAACATCGTGATAGACCATCATGCATCGAATAATAAGGAAAAAGTATATGCTGATTTTTTTGACGTTCGAACAGATAATGGTGCGACTTCAACGATAATGACGGGGTATCTACGGGAATTGGATATACCAGTGGACAAAGTGTTGGCAACTGCTCTTTTGCACGGAATAAGAACAGATACAAGTGGCTTTAAGCGTGAGACACATCCATCGGATTTTTCCGCTGCCGCTTTCCTCCATTTAAAGGCGGATAAAGACCTTTTAGAGCAATTAGAGACGCCACCTATGTCCACAGAAATGCTAAACGTAGTAGGTAATGCGATATTGCACAAGAAGATAAAGGGGAGTTATTTAATCACGAATGTAGGAGCAGTGGCGAATCGGGATGCTATTCCGCAGGCTGCTGATTATTTGCTAAATCTGGAAGGAATCACAACTGTTATAGCGATAGGACTATATGAGGATTTGATATACGTTTCCGGTAGGAGTAAGGATCTAAGGGTGAATATAGGAGATGCGTTTGTCCGAGCATTTGGTGGGATAGGCTCCGCAGGTGGACACGCTACGATGGCTGCTGCGCAGATATCTCTTGGTATCTTCGGTGGGATAAAGGATAAAGATACGATTATACCACTCGTAGAGGATGCAGTATCAAAACGGTTCCTATCGGTTATGAAAGAGGAAAAGAGCGAATAAAAACTTTTTTGCGAAGCAAAAAACTTTACTAAAAAACTTATAGAGGGAAGGCTTCATATTTTCATCATCTGAGCATGCGGCACGCCGTCCACGAAAATCACATTGGCTTCTTCGATAAAATCGTTGTCCAGGGCGCATTTTATTGACCTTTTACCTACCAAATTCGCTATTGTTGCGTGTTTCAAGGAATCCACCACTTCTCTTTCGGTTACTTCTTCACCTTTATAAAAACTTTCCGAGATTTTAAGAAAAAGACCGCCGCCTTCAAAACTTTTACCTACCAACTCCTTATCGCACACTGCTACCATCATCCCAGAGCCGAGGTTATGTTCCTTTACGTATATCTTTTTTTGGTTGCTCACAATAAAGAATAAGTTATCTTATAAAATTAAATGTTAATAATGTCAAAGTTGGTATAGAAAGGGGCTCGTAGCTTAGTCTGGTTGGAGCGCTCGGCTGATAACCGAGAGGTCCGGAGTTCAAATCTCCGCGGGCCCATCAACAAACTTTTAGAAAAAGTTTGACGCAGAAAAGAAAACAAAAGGAAAAAATTATCTTTTAAAAAAGAAAGTTTTATCAAAGAATGTAAAAAGAAGGTGAAGAGAAATGGGGATAGAGACAAGGGTCATTTTAATTTCGCCGGATTCTGAGATAACGCCGGAGCAGGCGAAGAGTAAGATTTTGTCTATGATTAGCGAAGATGTGCGCATGGCGGGCTTAGACATCCGGGTAAAAGAAACATGTTTTGGTATATTGGTGGAAGGAGAAGAAAAGGATGTAAGAAAGATAGTGGAAGAGGTAAGGAAAATGGATAAGAATGGCATCTTTTCAAAAACACGGGGGTTTCCAATCGGCGACCCAAGGATATGTAGAGCGACGAGAAAGGGTGGACCCAGACCGGGTTTTCACCAGTTGGAACTTGAATATAGGCTGCTTCCTATGGTGAGGGTAGCATTGAACAATATAGAAGAGGGGAAGAAAATGGGTGGTCAAATTGAGTGAGGAGGAGGAAGTTGACGAAGAGGAAAGTGTATTTCATAAAAAGCTAAAGATAAAATTAAAAGAGAAGGGTAATGAGGGCAGGTTAATTTTACTTACGGATTATCTGGATTATCTTATAAGGGGTAATAAAACCATTCCTCCGGATTTTCCTACTTTTGTAAGAGAGATTATGGGCTTAGACGTGAGGGGCGGAGGGTTTATCCATATAAGGATATGGCACGAGAACAGCGAGCTTGTAGATTTCGCAAAGGCAAGGAGTTACGAATATAAAATAGATAACTATGATTGACGAGGGATTCATGGTGGGAGAGGCTCTTGTAGGAGAAGAGCCGGAAATAGCGCATATTGACCTGATTATAGGCAGTAAGCGAGAGGCGGTAGGTACTGCATTTGCCTGCTCTATTGCACAGCCCAAGCAAGGACACACGCCCATTCTTGGCGTTATTAGACCAAATCTTCCAGTCAAGCCAATGACACTTATAGTGCCTAAGGTAAGCATAAAAAACCTCGCAGATGCCGAAAAGATGTTTGGACCAGCACAAAGTGCCGTTGCAAAGGCGGTTGCGGACGCTGTGGAGGAGGGCATAATAGCGAAAGGGGAAGTAGAAGAACTCGTAGTTATTGTTTCTGTGTTCATCCATCCCAGAGGCAAAGATTATCAGCGGATATACCGGTACAACTATGCCGCAACGAAGCTTGCCCTATCACGAGCGATTCAGAAGTTCCCAAATATAGATAAAGTTTTAGAAGAGAAAGATAAATCTATACATGCTATGATAGGATTCAGAATAAATAACCTGAAAAAGCCGCCATATCTGGAGGTTGCACTGGACATTCCTGACTGGAGACGGGTAGAGGGAATTATTAGAGCCTTACCCAGAAGTGATGCAATAATAATAGAGGCAGGCACGCCGCTTATCAAGCGGTATGGCGTTGAAGTTGTGCAGAAGATACACCAACTGAGACCTGAGTCAGTTGTTCTTGCCGATCTTAAGACGCTGGATACCGGAAACTTAGAAGCGAGGATGGCGGGAGATGCCACTGCCGACGTCGTGGGTTTTTCGGGATTAGCGCCACTGAAAACAATGGAGAAGTTTATAGCGGAGTGCGAGAAAGTTGGAGCGCTTTCTCTGATGGACACGCTGAACGTGCCGGACCCCGTCGAAGTGCTTAAGCAGTTAGAGGCGAAGCCAGGCATCGTAGAGCTGCATAGAGCAATAGACGTGGAACAGGTCCAGACTCATGAAGAGCAAGAAAGTGAATGGGGAAATATTGGTGAGATAAAAAGCGTGTGCGGAAACGGAGTACTCGTTGCGGTAGCTGGCGGAATAAGAGTAAACAAGGTAGAAAAAGCGCTGAACGCTGGAGCGGATATTCTTGTGGTTGGTCGAGCAATTACGGCTGCCAAGGATGTGGCTGGAGCGGCACGAGGATTCCTTCAGCGGATGGGTGTGGAAGAGGTGGATCAGTTCCGCGTTATGACGGATTTTTAGTTTAAAAGAATGCAGACCGAAGCCCAAACCAGGGCAGGGGAATAACGAATGCGCGGGATGTAGAAGGTGCGTGCAAGAGATTTTTGAGGTTGATGAAGGAGGAGATAGATCAGCACAGGGTGATGACAGACTTCTGAATCGGCTTTCTCTATGAGAGGAAACTTTGAGTAAAAGAGTGTTTTATCAAATGTATAGGAGAATGAAAGCAAGGATAGGGAGAGGGCAAGAAAGGAACTTTGGCATGGGAGGCATACGTTCAAATCCTACACCTAAACTTTTTATGGTTACAGGCTTCTTCGTATCTTAAGGGATATGGTGACTTTGAAGGGGGGAATTTATGAAAAAACCGGACATTGAGAATGTGTGGGAGATGGCCATTAGAATTCTTGATGACCATATAAAAATACTCCAAACAGAGGTAATACCAACTATCACAGTTCTCAAGGAGAAATGTAGAGTAAAATGGTATTGTTTTTTAATTCACAGCAGGAATAACGGAGTGCCTATTCCATATAATGGCCCACAGTTCCACATTAGGTTTGAGAATAGCGCTAATCTTTCACAAGAGGAACTCTCTAAGCTACTGCCAGATTATTGTGAAATGATAAGAAAGGTTGAGTCAAAAGATGTTGAAAAAATATCTGGCATCGACACTACTTTATTGAAAGAGGACGACATTAGAGAAGCTTGGAGGATAATTGGGGAATCTTGCGAATGGATTGTGGGAATGTTAAATGCTCACAAATTGGAATTTGACATTCCACCCGATAAAATCCGTCTACAAATTGGTCAATTTCTACATTACCTAGCAAACATAACACAACTTTCTATTATGATAAAAATTAAAAAGGAGGTTAAAAATTGAAAGAGAAAACCATAGCAGCTTTAATAGCCATAGTAGTGATTGCAATGGTTATAATGTTTTTAGGATGTATCGAAGACAAGGAGCTTGTACCTTCTACATCAATACCAGACTCAGATGGTGATGGGTGGAACGATGAACAAGAGGAAATTGCAGGAACAGATCCATATAACAAAGATACAGATGATGATGGATATTGGGATCCTAAGGACGAAAATCCACTTGATTCAAATATTCCTCTAAAACAGACCACTTTAACACCTATCCCAACACCAGCATCAACGCCAACAAATGTTTATCTTTCAATTCCAACAGCAGCATTTCAACCAGATTCAAGATGTGTCGATTATATATTTAGCCCCAGTGAAATAGAGCTGCATTCGGTCAATGGTTGTCGTTTTTTTAAAGCGCCAGTTCACCTACCAGATGGTGCAAAGATAACCGAAATGATTTTCTATTGGAATGACGCTTCTGACGAAGACGCAGAGTTGTGGTTAGGAAGAGTTAATATCCATCAAAATTTTGAGACGACTGGTTATTACTTTGTGGCTCATTGTATTACAAGTGGAAGTTCTGGTGTGGAAAGCTACTCAACAGACAGTATGCAAATGGGGCATGTCGTAGATAATTCTGAGAACGCTTATTTTCTTGTTTTAAGGATTGACAGTCCAGATATTATTGTACGTTTAGTTACAATCCAATACATCCCTGAGTACTAACATAAAATGAATAAAAAGGTCTTTATTTGTTATGAAACAACAACAGGACTGGGTTATGCTAAACACCTTAGAGAAGCGCTTAGAAAAATGGATAGATCGGCTTTTGTGGCTGACGAAGACATAAAGAAAGGAGAAATATGGCGAGAAATTATCGACAAATCTATAAAAGAGTGCAAGTATTTTCTTGTAATCGTAACCTTTCCAGCGCTCAAGTCAGAAGAAGTAGAAAGGGAGATTAACCTTGCACAGAGCTTCAATAAAACTATAATACCTTGTAAGGAAAAACAAGTTTATAGGTCATGGCTCTCATACTTACCTGTAATAAGCGAACTTAATCAAATTGAATTTGAAGATAAAAATGAGTTGGCTAACAAAGTAATTTCTGAAATACTTAAAAGGGAAACGGTAAAAATTACAATTGAATCCGTTCCACCTGGTGCAGATGTATATATCAATGGACGCAAAGTTGGACGCACATAAAAGCAAAAATCATCAGGCAAATTTCGTGTCCCACAATTCAAACTCCCAACAAAAATAAACTCAGATAGTGCTTTATAACCAAAAATAAGCATTCGTTTCGCAAAATATCTAATAGGCATAAAGGGAATATATGAAACTAAAAGTAGTTTTAGAACCACAAGAAGAGGGAGGGTATACCGTATATGTGCCATCTCTCCCTGGGTGCATATCTCAGGGTGCGACATACGAAGAGGCGTTAGAAAATATCAAGGAAGCAATAGAACTCTATCTTGAGCCAGATGAAGACGAACTATTGCAGTATCCACAGCGCAATTCCGTACTTAACAGTAGTTGGCAAAGTATATAGATAATATAGCATCATCTTATATCTATTATTACTCTTATGTATGTCTATGTGTTCTGTCATCATATTCGGTGCTTAATAGATCAGCGGTCGAGAAGAGAACCTGCCAGGT
>JAUVZJ010000043.1 GCA_030602585.1 Candidatus Methanophagales archaeon
TTTCTTTTCCGTCAACGCTTTTCTTTTTCAAAAGAAAAGGGTTGAGGCATAGCAGCGATCCTTAGTTCCCAAGTGCTCGCGCAACTCAGTACAATAAGGAACGCTGGCAGGCTTATCTACCGGGTTCGGAATGAGACCGGGAGTTTCCCCGCCGCTATGGCCGCTATGCCCATTTGCCTATTTTTACTTTCCTACTTATAAAGCTTGTTAAAATACCATATATAAAAGAAGTCGAAAAACTTTTTATCACCGAATAGTGTATTTTCGCATATCGGCGATGGGACTAAAATGGAAAGGAGAAGCGTATTGGCATTAGGGATTGTGATTGCCGTAATTGCATGTGTCGCCGCTCTCGCTTTTCACTTCGCCTCCGCACCACCAGTCCAAACACTCAAAGTCTTCCACGCGGGAAGCTTAGCAGTGCCTTTTGCGGAAGCTGAGAAACAATTCGAGGCGCTGCATCCCAATGTGGACGTGCAACGTGAAGCAATGGGTAGTATAGCCGCAATAAGACAGATAACTGATGTTGGGAAAAGAGGAGACGTGCTCGCATCCGCAGATTACACGCTTATACCGAGCATGATGTATCCTGAGTATGCAGATTGGGTGGTGAGATTCGCAACAAATAGCATCGTGCTTGCATACAATCCTGAGATGAGCAGATATGCAGATGAAATCACGTCCGATAACTGGTATGATATTCTTCGCATGGATGGTGTGACCTTTGGCTTCTCAAATCCGAATCTCGACCCTTGCGGATACAGGGCAGTACTGGTTTTTCAGCTTGCGGAGCTATATTACGGCGATGCGATGATATTCGATGATTTGATTCTCAACAACACGGCAATTACGATAAGTGAGGAAGAAAAGATGACCTATCTGATAAAAGCTCTGGAAGGTTTGAAGCCAAATAGAGAGAAGGTGATAATAAGACCAAAAGAAGTTGAACTCGTTGCATTAGTGGAATCGGGTGGGCTTGACTACGCATTTGAATATAGAAGCGTTGCCGTTCAGCACAATCTGAGCTATGTAGATTTGCCCGCGGAGATAGACTTGAGCAATGTAGCGTATGAAGATTCCTACAATAAAGTAAAAGTACAAAAAGCAGATGGAGCGACAATCACTGCAAGCGCAATTATATATGGTATAACAGTTCCGAAGAATGCACCGAATCCTGAACCTGGACTTGAGTTCGTGAAGTTCGTTATCGGCGATGCAGGGCAGAGGATTATTGAGGATACAGGACAAACCTCGATTGCGCCAGCAGTGGGTAGCGGTGAATTGCCATCAGAGCTGAAGGACATAGTGATAACTGAGGTGCATAGAGGGTGAAAAATCAAGTGACGGTAGATAGAATATAAAAGAAATAAAGGTATAAGTAGGAAAGAGGAGCGATGAAATTACTTTCGAGATGGTCAGGAATAGAAAAACTAAAGAGAGAGAAAATATTTATCCTTTCGCTTTTTTTAGGACTCTTCCTCGTTGCTTTTGTCTGTGTTACGCTTGGAAATATGTTTTACAGGCAAGCGGAAGACGTTTCCGGGTTAATTGACGCTGCAAAAGACACTGTGGTTCTAAAAGCAATAGGGATAAGCATTTCTGCTGCGATTTGTTCCACACTGATTGCTTTCTTTTTCGGCGTCCCCTTAGCTTATTTCCTCGCAAGAAAGGAATTCATTGGTAAAAGCATTATAGAAAGTATTGTGGACGTTCCCCTGGTTATTCCTCATATTGTCGCAGGGATTGCATTGTATGGCGTGTTCATGCGGTATGGATTAATCGGTGCACCTCTCGAAAGGTTAGGAATTGTAATTACAGAGGCGTATCTAGGAATCGTGGTTGCGATGCTTTTCATGAGCCTTCCGTATTTAATAGATACTGCGAGGGAAGGGTTTAAAGAGGTTGACCCACGGTTAGAAAATGTTGCACGCTCATTGGGCGCATCACATTGGAGAACATTCAGAGAAATAACGTTTCCGCTTGCTTTCCCTTCCATACGGAGTGGTGCGATTCTGAGCTGGGGGCGTGCAATAAGCGAGTTCTCGGCTGTTCTGATTCTCGCATACCATCCAATATCCGCACCGATTTTAATATACGAGAAGTTCACATCTTTTGGGCTCAGTGCATCACGACCAATTTCGGTCTTGCTGATTTCGATTTGTCTGGTTATATTTGTATTGTTGAGGACGCTTGGGGGGAGAAGGGAATAAAATTTATTTCTTCTCTGCTTCATGCCACGGCATCAAAATTTCCTTAAGTTTTTGAATATTTTCTGACATTTTACCTCATTATTATAATATGAAGTGGAAGTTTTAAATATGCTTAAATGGATATTTTTATTATGGCGCAAAGGACCATAACTATCTCGGAAAGTGCCGCAAGGGCATTGGACGATTTGAAGGGAGAGGGTGAAAGCATTAGCGATGTGATACTGAAATTGACCAAAAAAGCGGATTTGCTTGAATACGTAGAATTAACGGAATTCCCTGATGAGCTCGCAGATGAGATTGAAAAAGTTTACAATGACAGAGAAAAAATATTTGGAAGGGAGACAAAAATTTAATGGCATGTTTAGAAACGGATTTCCTCATTGCGTTAATTAGAAAAGACAAAGATGCTTTGAAAAAGCTTAAACAACTGGTTGAAAAAGGTGAGAAAATAATTATCGGGCATTATAACAGAATAATAGGGTTGGAAGTGGAGAGTTGGTAGGATAAAATTTCACATGAGAAATTCTATTATATCACCGTGACCGAGGAAAAGGTGCTAAATAAGATGATAAAAATCATACACCTGTCCAAAGATTGGAAAGAATTCTCGCTCAAAGATATAAATTTAGAAGTGAAAAAGGGCGAATATTTCGTTATTCTTGGTCCTACCGGCGCTGGAAAGACTTTATTGCTTGAAACAATTGCCGGTTTTTATTTTCCGGATAGTGGAGAAGTCCAGATTGATGGACATGACGTAACAAATCTACCACCGGAGAGAAGGAAAATTGGTTTTATTTACCAGGATTATTCATTATTCCCTCATTTTACTGTCGAAGAGAACATAGAATTTGGCTTGAAGTTGAGGAAGTCTGCATCTCAGGATACGAACAGGAAGAGATTGGAAGAAATAATGGACTGGCTGAACATATCGCATCTCGCACATCGCTATCCCGCTACGCTAAGCGGTGGAGAACAGCAAAAGATTGCCATTGCCCGAGCAATCGCGATAGAGCCGTCAGTATTGCTTCTGGACGAGCCCTTAGCCGCTTTAGACCTCCGAACGAGAGATTACCTGAGAGAAGAACTGAAGAGGGTAAAACTTAAATTAGGAATTACAATGCTTCATGTCACGCATGACCAGACAGAAGCGATGGTTTTAGCAGATAGAATAGCAGTGATGATGAAAGGGCGAATAATGCAGGTAGGCACTCCTTACGAGATATTTAACAAGCCTCTAAACGAGGATATAGCCGATTTCGTTGGCGTTGAGAACATATTGAATGGTGTCGTTGGAAGTAACGAGAACGGTATTGCAGAGATAGTAGTTGATATGGGCTATAACATATTTGCAGTTTCTGATTACCATGCGGGAAAGGTAAAATTATTCATAAGACCTGAAGACATAATTCTGTCTGAAAAGCGTGGAGAAAGCAGTGCAAGGAACGTTATTAGCGCAAAAATAGAAGAGATGCGCGATATGGGTCCTTTAACACGTGTAAGAATGGATAATTCGCTTGTCGCTCTTATTACAAAACAATCACGTGAAAGTCTCGGACTGCGAAAAGGGGATGAAGTCTATGCGACCTTTAAAGCTACTTCGGTGCACGTGGTGAGATGATAATAAACTCCACTATCTTCTCCGCACACTCTTCTACACTCATTTTTTCACTATCCACCACGACCTCAGGATTCAATGGCTCTTCATACGGCACGTTCACGCCCGGCACGGTGGCTCCCTTTTCTTCACCCTTTTCATATATACCAGAAGGAGTATGCTTTGCTTTCCGAACCCTTTCTCTTTCCATGCACGTATCTAAAGAGCACTTCACATACACTTCAGCGAAATTCTTTATGTTCTCACGGGCTCTTTCCCTGTATTTTATTCGATTTGCAGTTGCGTCTATTATAACAGGCTTGCCACTTTCCACCATGAGTTTCGCCATGTAAACCAGTGATGCATACACAATATCCCGTTCCTCTTCCGAGTAAGAAGGTTCTGGCGTAATAAATTTTCTTATCTCGTCGAGTTCAAGCACCTTCACATCTACACCTTTATCTTTTTCTTCCAAAATATCTCTCACTTTCTCTGCTATTGCTGTCTTACCACTCCCGGGTAAGCCTGTTATCCATACCGCCCAAGTCATTTTATTTTTTCATTAAATTTTGATTATAAGTATTTGTATAGAAGAAGCATGAAAAAGCTCAGGATATTTTATGATAAGAACAGCGAGGCGAATGTGCCAGTGGTAAAAGAAGCACTTGAAGATGTTTTCGGGGTAGAGACAGGCGAAGAAATTCAACTGGATGCAGCAGAGGATGCGTACAACAGAAATAGAATGCAATACGATGCATCAAATCTCCTGAATTATCTTATCAGGTACAGGTCAAAGGCAAAGTCAAAAGAGCCTTATTTATGTTTATGGGTAATTAGCGATGACTTATACGTGCAGGGGATGAATTTTGTATTTGGAGTTGCTCAACCAGATAAAGCTGCCGTTCTCTCTACGCACAGGCTCGATTCGCTCGATTTGATAAAAAAGGAAGCTATTCACGAATTGGGGCATGTTCTTAGGCTAAAGCACTGCAATAACTACTGCGTGATGCAATTCTCCAATTCGTTATACGAGGCGAAGAAGAAACCATGTAAGCTTTGCGATAGGTGTAGGGCTAGGGCGCTATTAACATAACATTTTTATAGGTTGGGCTTGGATTAGATGTAAGTAATGTAATATTAATTAACGATAAAAGAGGGAGGTAATGAAAAACAAAACCGTAGTGGGAATTGTATTAATAATATTATTGCTATCTATTATTGCGTTTATTGCGTTACCGGGTTATATAAAACCATCAGGGCTCGAGGTCGTAGATATTAAAGTCAAAGAGCCAGAACCTTCTTTATTAAACAGTCGGCACATCACAATTGACTCTGGCGAATCTGTTATACTCGGCGTTACAGTCAGGAATAAAGGTGATAATATTACGCATCGAGACGCTTACAGTGTTGGTATAGAAGTGATAGACCCCGACAAAGGAGATGAATACTGGCAATTACCTTCTGAGCAATTGATAAGGATAGACCTGAGTCCCGAGGGAGAATCGAGTCATACGTTCAAGATGAGTAATAAAAAAGTGGTTAGTGGAAAATTTAAAATCCAGGCATATATCAAATCAGCGAAGTCGGGTGAACAAATTGCTCGAAGCGATAAAGTAACAATTGAAATAAAGTATCCCGCATAAACATCTTCAATGGGTCCTTTGAGCTATTTTTACGGCTTGCTTTTTAAATGGGTTGCCCATGCGTTTTTACCCAACTCATGATATATTGTTCCCCATTAATTCATGATGTAGGGGTATCTCTTTTCTATGAATTTCTCCTGAAGCTGACATCACATTCAAATAGAAGCATGACCCACACTCACCACAAACCCACACCCCATCGTATCTATCATGTCCTCCAAATCTGCTGCTCTTTACAGCTGCTGAAAGGTAATATTCTCCGATGGGAGCATCTGGGTCAATTTTTAAACTTAGATTCGAATAAAATCTCTCCCCAGGTCTAACCTTTATCACTTCAGGATCAAATGTTGCATGCACAAATGGTGGGACTTCACCAATTGTACTACTTAAGTAAAAGGATACTATATCTGGTTCTCTTACTACATCGTTATACAAGAAACCGACAACTATGGTTTTAGATTCACCTTGAGGTATAGATACAGATACATCAGGAGGGAATGTTGTTGGCGCAAATAACGGAAGAGGCGTTAACATGTAAGTTTCTTGTTCGTTATAATAATGCGCTACGCATATAACAACACTGCACACCAGTAACGCTATTATCCAAATCGCTAATATCTTTTTCATCTTTTCATACTACCTCCTATTTATTTGAGTATTTATAAAGCGTCCCTCCTCGGCGCTCAAACATAGTTGAAAAGAGGAGTTATATAAGATTTTCCTAAGCTACGAATCAATTCGTAGTTATTCACTTCAATCTTTTCTTTCCTTTTTCCTTCCATGATATTCTATGAGGACTACAACCAGTATTACAAACAGACAACCAAAGAGGAACCATAAACCGGGATGAGCAGAGATATCGAATCCAAAGCCAAGACCAATTCCTTTTGGTGCTGGCATCGGCGATGGCACTATTTCAGGTGCAGGTATTGGTGCAGGGGTGAACGGTGCTTAAATCCGAGAATGTTCGGATCTTTAAAAGTTTCCAAAGTCAATTTTTCCCCCTCCTCAAATACTTGGCAATGATGACCGCTATAGCTCCATATGCAGCCCAATTTATTGCAAAAGATACAAAGAATAAATATGGAGATGGGGTACAAGAAAAAAAGAACAATACAAAAACGAGAGGAGTCAAAAAGATTAGAAGCCAAAAGGGAATCTCAAGAAAGTCAAAGAGACCACCATACAATGAAGGTGTTACCATAGAGAGACCCATAAATACGCCAATTAAGCATACCCCTACCATCGCCCCGATGAGCGCACCCTGCCAGATTTTTATTTTCAATTTGCTTAGAAAATAATAATAGAAAATAGAAAAAAAGAACAATACTGCGAGAGGAGACAAAAGTAACAGAAGCGGAACGAAAATCTCAGGATACACTGATGCGCCAATTAAGCATACCCCTACTATCGCCCCAATGAGTGCACCATACCAGATTTTCATTTTCATTTTGCTTAGAAAATAAAACTGTTCCAGGGTATTATTCGAGACCTTTCCCTTCATCTTTTTATTTTACCTCCTTTTTACGCCCCTCCTCGGCGCTAATGTATAGTTGATAAGAGGGGTCATATAAGCTTTTACATAGCTACGAATAAGTTTGTAGTTATCATCATTCACTCAATCCCAATTCAATCTTTTCTTTCCTTTTTCCTTCCAAGATATTCTATGATGAATACAACCAGTATTACAAATAGACAACCAAAGAGGAACCATAAACCAGGATGAGCAAAAATATCGAATCCCAAAGCTACATCTACATCTAATGCCCTCTCAGGTGATACCGGTGCAGGCATCGGCGATGGCACTATTTCAGGTGCTGGTATTGGTGTAGGAGCTCCACCTCCTTTTTCAGCTATTGACCCCGTAGCTTCTTCCCACCCGGGACCTTTCATCTTCATCGTCAGAAATTCTATCATGCCGGAGCCAGCCACCGCAAAGAATATCACCGTCAAATAACGCTTCAATGTTGCGATAACGTTCTTCCTATCCGTCTTCTCCGGGACGATGACAACAAATTTTCGCTGCGGTGCGTATATCTTCACGTGTTTCATCTTCTCGATATACTTCGTTCGCGCTACCTTCACCAGTCCTGCATCGTTAAGCTTATCAAGGTTATATTGAACGGTGCTTAAAGGAATGCTGAGTTTCTCTGCTATTTCGGATGTTGAAAGTGGTTCGGATGCCACAGCCTCTAAAATATTCCGTGCAGTGTCGTTAGAAATAATTTGAGTGATTTTTTTGGAGTTTTTATCGTTTAAAGGGAGGATTAACAGTTTTTCATCTTCGGTATTGGCATTTTCATTCATTCCGTTATTGTTTTTATTCGAAACCATTAGTCTTATTTTTGTTTTGTTCCTTTTTAAAATAATCCATAACTTCAACTTGATTCGTAGTTATCGAATGTTTTATTAAACAATCAAATTTACTTAAAGTTGTGATGAAAAACAAAACTAAAATATTCGGACTGAGCCTTTTGCTAATCTTTAGCCTGCTAATTTTCCCGAATATAGGCATGGCTTGTTTTAACCCGACGGACAGTTTCGCCACAGAAGTTGCTTTAAACAAACCTTCTATAACTTATGACTTGAGCGGGATAAAACAATCAAAAGATGTTACAGTTATAGAGAAGGAGAAAGAAGAAAGTCCCGATGATATTGTTAAAGTGGTGCATAGAGAAGAAGTTGTCTCAAAACCGATTGAAATAATAACAATAGAAGAAGGTGAAGAAAAACCACAAAGAAGTGAAGAACCTTCTTTTGAAGATTATATAGAAACTAACGCTATAATCTATCGTTCTCATTACAATAAAGACGTTGCAGTTGCTTTAATGGAAGAAGAATGGGAAGGTCAAAAATATTTGAATGTTAAAATACAGGTGCCAACAAAGTTTGTTAAAAGTTCTTATCCTGAGATAAAAATAGATTTAGAGGGTCTGCCACCAATCACTCAAGAAGTTGATCAAGAGTATCTTGAATCTTTAGGCTATCAGGTTAAAGGTGAATTTCAAGCGGGCTATCTTAAAAGCCAAGTTATAAAGGGAAACATTGATATTGCCGTTTGGAGTATTAGTGATATTGAAGAAGAGGAAGAAGATGATGATGAGGGAGGCGAAAAGAAAAGAAGTTTTAGCGGGTTTTCTATTCGTGTTAGAAACCAAAGCGCGCTAACTCCCGAATTAGAAGAAGAATTCAAGAATGTGCTTGAAGCTTACGGGCTCAATCCCGACCTTTGGAATCAGGCAGAAATAAAAACCGAAACCCGAGAAGATGTTGATTTGGCACCTGCCATAGATATTGATTTAAATAGTTTTGATTGGGGATTCGCATTAAGAACCGAATTAGAGTGGTTACGAAATAATAATGTAATCCGCGGTTTAACTGATGACGATTTAGATGGAATTGCTAAAGTTGCGGATAAAGGAACTGCTGGCTGGAACTCAAAGATCAGATATTTTAAAGGTAAGTGGGTGCAGGGAATTACAGAAGAGATGGAAGAAACAGGAATCTATATGTTAAGAGCAGGTATTGATTGTGGTGGTTTTCCTGCGGGGCTGTTACCTGAAGAAGTGCCAGGGGGTGTGCCTGCTCCTTATGAGTCTGTTCCTGATAATCAGTTACCATTCTTCGGCGTCGTGACCATTGCTTATCATGAAAAGGCTCTTACCGTTGGAGTTATTGTCATAATTGCGTTAATAGTAGGCATTGTGGGTTTTGTTTTATATAAGAAAAAAAGAGATAATTAGGATGAGAAACAAAAAATTATTTTATGGGATTTTGGCAATTGTCATAGTAGCCATTGCAGGAGTTAGCTTGTTTTATTATCTAAATAATCAGGATTTCACAATAGCTTGGAAATCACCGTTTAAAACAGGTTAACCGCAGAATGAAGGAAAAGACGAAGAATGCAATTTTGTTAGCCGTTGTCATTCCTGCAATAATTGCCAATACCGCATGGTTAATCCTTTTATTAGCAAAATACTCGCAGTGGTTATGTTTAAGAGATTTCTTTTTGATGTTTGTTCCTCCATTAGTGCCTTTCGTTTTTGGTATTACGACAAGAAAAGCATCCGCTTCCGTATTGGTAGGAGTGCTCAGTTTCGCAGGATTTTGGCTTGGGTGTGGGCAAATTTTCACGGTTGATTTTGGAATAGCGACATTCTTGTTTCTTTCCTTCTTAGCGGCAGTTATGAGTATAGAAGGTTTTTTCGCATCACGAAGAAAAGTTTTGTCTCTTTTGTTCGCAATTTTCTTCTATCTCTTATTTGTTGCGATTTTCTCATCGCTTTTCTTAGAAGTATATTATGGTTACGAACTTCTTTACTCTCGAGTTCCTTCCAGAATTCCTCCGCATTTATAACTTCAACTTGATTCGTAATTATCGAAAATCTTATGAATACCAAAAATTTATTCATGCTTATGATGAAAAGCAAAAACAGAATTAATGCAATATCCGCTGTAATTTTTATCTTTTTATTCTTTTCAATGCCAGCATTCACATTGCAAGTTTGTGCTGCGACAAACCTGGATTTTGATGTAAGTCAGGCTAATATAGAACAGATTACAAAAGACATAGTGGATTATGGTCCTAGATCATATTTTGATTCAAATGAGTCTTCAAGACAACAAGTGTCAGAGTTTATAAGAGGTATTATGGAAGGTTATGGTCTTCAGACTTCTTTTGATGAATTTTATGTTGGAAAACCATTTGATGTCACGGGTAGAAATGTGATTGGAGTAAAGTATGGTTCGAATTTGAAGGACCAAATAGTGATTATTTCTGCCCATTATGATACACGTCCTTTGAGTCCCGGAGCTGATGATGATGCATCTGGTGTGGCTGTGATGTTGGAAATAGCCAGGTTATTTCAAAATTATAGCTTAAACAGGACTATTTATTTCATTGCTTTTGATGGTGAAGAAGCAGGTATGAGGGGAAGCCGCAACTGGATGGAAAAGCACGAAGATTTAAAGGGAAATATAATTGCGGTTGTTAATGTGGATATGGTAGCTTATGGGGACAATTTGAGTGTTTCTTGTCTTCCTCAATACAGTTGGCTAAATAATTTATTTCAGGCATCAGTAGAGAGTTTGAATCTTACTCTTAACGAAGAAAGAACTCGTAAGACAGGATTGATATATGGTGATGGTGGAGCATTTTTAAATAGCTACATTCCCACCATAGTAATAGCCGAAAGTACCATTAATCCTTATTATCATACTGAAGATGACACTATTGAGAATGCGAATTTCTCTTTGGCTAAGGATGCTGCAAAAATCGTTGCAAAAAGTGTATATCGTTTAGCAAATCCAGAGGATATAACTCCTCCTGAGGTAAAAATAGAGTACCCTTACCCGAGACATACATATAAATACCCCTATAATTCTTTGATTTACAATGTATCAGAAAACAGTAGCATAGATGTCTTCATAGACGGAGTAAGCTTGGGTTATATAGAATCTGGGCATCCTATATTCTGGGCAGAAGGAACGCATGTAATAAAAATCCGTGCCATTGACTCAATGGGCAATGCAGGCTGGGACACAGTGACTTTTCGAATCAACCCAAAAGCATATTATTCTACACAAACATGGGAAAATGGTACAGCCTATACAACAATAATTGCAATTATATTATTTCTAACTTTTCTTGCAACTTCAATTATGATGTTAAAATTAAAACGCAAATCAAAGAGGAAATAAAAGGGTGAAATAAACGATGAAAATCATGATTAATCTGGTAGTACTCCTAATATTTATTTTATTAATTGTTAGTCCTGTCGATGCTTATGCGCAAGATTTTTCAGGAGATGATTGTTATGCACACGTTGTTTATCTTTCAAAAGATATTGGAAGTAGAGTTTCTGGATCATCCAGTAACGAGATGGCAGCTGATTATATATCGCGGACGTTTATTGATTATGGCTTAAGTGTAAAAATACAAGAATTTGAGTTCAAATCTCGTTTTTCTGAGGACGGTAAAAAAATTTCTAGTGGAGAAATTATAACAGGAAGGAATATAATTGGGATATTGGAGGGAAAATCGAAGAAAAGAATTATAATCGGAGCACATTATGATACAGTCCCAAACTCACCCGGAGCAAATGATAATGCTGCCGGAGTGGGAATTCTTTTGGAAACGGCAAAATCTTTATCAAATAAAAATTTAAATCATACCCTCGTTTTTATTGCATTTGATGGTGAGGAACACGGCTTAATAGGATCATCGCATTATTTGAAAAATGTAGAGAATCCTGAGACCATAGAATTTATGATAAATATAGACAGTGTTGGAAGGGGTAATATCCTTCTTCCAATGGTCTGGAATCATGAGTTTTCTCATAGAGATTTTTTTCAATCAGGATATCTTCAATCGCCTTTATGGCTTACAAGTGCGATTTACAAAGAAGCCAAAACAGAGGGGTTAAGTGTTTATTCAAACATAGTTAAAGATCAGCTACAACTTGTACTTTTTAATAAAATAAATAATCCCATCTATTCAATGGGCGATAATGGTGTATTTCTTGAGAGTGGCATTCCTTCGGTGGGATTCGTGTATAAAATCCCAAATGACTCTGATAAGTGGAGGATGAATTACGCAAACTATATTCCTGATATCCATACAAAAAACGATACTTACGATAAAATCGAGGTGCAAAACTTGGAAATTGTAGAGAAAATTATCACTAATTCTATACTGGCATTAGATAAAAAACATGGAGCAGTGACACATTTCAACAGCTACGGCGGCGGTCTCCTGGTAGGTCTCAACAAAAACTTGTTCTCAATTCCATGGTGGGCAGTATTTCTGAGTTTTAGCCTGATACCTATACTAATTTCAATAACGATATTCATAAAATCGAGATATCACTTTATAGCCATTGTTCCTTCCTTCATCTCAATAGCGTTATTAGTTCTAATTAGAGACTCGGAACACATCTCATCAATGACGACGGGAATAAAAACCAATCTCATTATTTTTATTATTTTCCTAATACTAATTTCTGTGATGGAGATGCGAAGGAAGAATATGACTTTATTATTTACATCTTCTATTATTTTATATTTAATTGGATCGATGATGTTCTTTGTTGATTTGTGTCCGATAAATACACCCGCAGTGAAAATATATCTAATGGTATCACTATATATCATATCTCAGGTTATTTATTCGTATATTCTTATTCGGAAAAAACCGAACGTTTCCATTTGAACGATACTACCAAATGAAAATGAAGGAATCAAACGATTGACTACATGCATTGGAAACAATGGGTAAAATTTTGATATTCACATCAATAGCGGTAGCACTGCCCTTGATTTTATATGCAGTATTGACCGGGACGAGTATAGGCATAGAAAATGGAGGTGCAGGGGTTTCTGCCGGGTTGATAATCACTGCTGGGCTGATGACTATAATTTATGTATCAATAAAGAGGTTTAAGGAGGCGTTTAAGGATGAGAATGGTTAGCGGAATCGGAACAACTGAAATAATGGTGAAAAAAGGAAATAAATGGAAAAAGAGTATAAAAAGCTGTCGGAAAAGGTAGGCGATTTTCTCACCGGATTTTTTGGTATCTTTCTTTTATATGTCTTAGCATCGGAGTTAATTCCACGCTATTCACCTGCGATAATATTTATTTTGTTCGTTCTTTTGACTTTTTATTTTTGGAATAGGAGGCGTTATCTTTCCTTTGGAATAATCGCACAACTTATTGTTTCGGTAATAATCTCGATTTTGGTGTATTTCTCCTTATCGTTTTATAGTGTGACTTCATGAATTCTCCGCTCGCATCTATAACTTCAACTTGATTCGTAGCTATCGAAAATCTTATTATAAGTGATAACATAAAGGGATTTGTAGTGATAAAAATGGAAAAATATACCAAAATAGCGGTTGTCGTTGTGCTCTGCATATTAGCAGTTTCAGCGGCTTTTCTGGTTGCCTCATTAACGCTGGGTTCAAAGGGACCGACCGATTATTCACAACCAAAGCCATATCCGGTGTATCCAGAGGAGGGAATAGAAAAGACAGCCGTAGGAGGAGGTAAAGGATTTCCATTACCGGCAGTAGCACCGGCACCCACACCTGCACCGGCAGGAAGAGGAACATCAGAATCACAATATACCGATACTGATGATACCGAGAGGAAGATAATACAAAGGGCTTCGTTACGCATCGAAGTAGAAGACTTCCAATCAAGTTCTGACGCAGTTATTGATATTGTAGAACGCTCGAATGGTTTTATTTCTGATTCTCGCACGTATGTCACGGATACTGGACGTAAGAGAGGTGATATTACTATCAGGGTGCCAACGGCTAAGTTTATCGCAGTTATTGCTGAAATAGAGCATCTTGGCGATGTAAAATCAAAACACACATCAGGAGAAGACGTTACAGAAGAATATATTGATTTGAAGGCGCGGCTTAACAATTTTGAGAGACAGGAGGAGAGATTACTGGAGATTCTGGACATTGCTAATAATACAAAGGAGGTTCTTGAAGTGGAACGAGAAATATGGCGTGTGCGAAGTGAGATCGAACGGCTTACCGGGCGGATAAAATATCTTGAGAACCGTGTCGAACTTGCAACAGTCTCCGTTTCGTTGTATGAGCCGGAGCCGATAACACATAGCTGGGGGATAAGGGATGCTCTTCGTTCTGCCTTCGGTGGGTTTGTGTCGGTGATACAAGGACTTATAATCCTCGTTGGATACGCATTGCCAATATTAATTCTGGTCGGTCTCGGTTGGCTCGTCAAATCGAAGTTGATGCCGAGATTGCGGCGGGGAAGAGAGTAAAGTTAAGGAATGATACAATGAAAAAATGGAAAATTGGTGCGGTAGTTGGGGTGGTTTTGGGGCTTATAAGTTCGTATATTCCCATTCTGTGGTGGTATGGTGGAAGGCACATTGTAAGTTTTATTCCTCCAACTCCATCTTTATACTCTTTTGGGGTTTATTACGGGTTATTCTTATCAGCAATTTTTGGGACGCTAATCGGGGCAGGAATTGGATATTTAACTGATAAGTATGGGGGGTAATTATGATGAAAAAATGGAAAATCGGTGCGGTAGTTGGAGTAATATGTGGCTTCAGCATACTTATTATTCCTCTTATAAACGTGACGTATGTAAGTTTTTTTACACAACATTTTGTATCCCCGACACCTTCTTTAGAATCGGCTATCATGTTTTATATCTTTTTATCCTTGCCAGTAATTCTCGGGGCACTAATCGGTGCTACGGTTGGATTTGTAATTGATAAATACAGGAGGTAATTATGATGAAAACAAAATTATTTGGAAAATACATCTTTTAACAATGAAACAAATACAAGGATTTGGTTTAGTAGCAGTGAGTTTAGCTTTAGTGGTTGCCATCATAGGGGCAGTGAGCTACGTGGTTCTTCTATCTGACGAGGCTTTTAAATCGAGTCCAAATGAAATAGAGCCACAGCCGCCGATACCAGTTAACCTACCTCATTCTGGTGGGCAAACTCTAACAGAAGAGGAGAGGACAAAGGCAATTGAATTGGCTATAAACGACCCGGAGGTGAAGGAATGGCTGGGTAAGGGATATGAGATTTACGAAGTGGTTCCTCTTCTTACAGAATACGAAGGCATTCGTATACGCATGGTTTATATCCTCACCAATGAGCAAAAGCCACCATGGGTTCCTGGTATTACCCTTGAAGTGTTTGTAGATTTGGATCAGGAGAAGGTGTATGGGTTTGATTTCTATTTGAAATTGGCTTCTTTGACGGAGACACAAAAGGAGGAAGTAATGAGTATAGCTTTAGCCGATCCCGAAGTCTTAGAACTGATAGAGGATAAAGGATACGAGATACAGGGCGTAAGGGTTGACTACTGGAGAATGTTCAATGAGGAAAAACGCTCTGTTCATGCATATCCGGCGGTTCGTATAAAAGTGGATCCAGATTCCGGAGTCCTTCCTACAATTATATACGTGGATTTAGAGAGTAAAGAGGTTGTCAAGATCTCTTCTCCCTTTAAGCCGAACCTACCGAGTTCACCGATTAGCGAGTACTCTACACATCTCGTGGTGGTAACACCTCATAGGTGAAAATATGAAAAAAATATTGGTGATTGCGATAATAGCACTTTTCGTGTTATGTATAGGATCAGCCGTGCTTATTATAAATTTGCCTGCTGAGAGTGGAGGAGCTATCTATATGAAAGCAAAGTCTACGATGAGTTAACACCCAAGAAAAAAGCGGGATAAATTAAAATTTTCCCTTTTTTATTTATTTTTTGAGGGATAGAAAAATAGCTAAGGAGATTAAAATGAAAAGCAAAACATTACTTTTTGTGATTTTGGGAGTTATTTTAGTTCTCATAGGCAGTATAGTAGTATTTAGTTGGCTTACCTCCGAATTCACTTCACATTCCGCTGAACGAACCGTTGAGATAACGAATGAAACCACTCTTGGCAATTCTGCTGTATTGAGCACTGGAGATATTGATAAAATCGTATATATCAAGCAAGGAGAGAAGGTAACTTACAATAACACACAACTTCCGGAGTTAGGGATTCGTCTACTTTTAACACTTCAGAGCCTTAATCTTCAAGCAACGTGTTTCTTCAGTCAAGAGAGGATTCAAGAGATAAAACAAAAAGATGAAGTTGTGGAATTGATTTTCAAACAGCCAATGGATATTGCGATTGCTCAATGGGTAGAGCCAGAGGAAAGAAGCCATATACCAACTTATGAAGATGGATACAGAATTTTAGTAAATGTCGAACGAGCCATCTTTGTTCTGGAAGATACGAAAGGAGAAGGTTTAGAAGGACATATTCTGGTTGGAAGTGAAAGAAAAGATAGAGATGAAAGGTGTTCTTGGAAAGTAACTGAGAAAGATAGAGAAAACTATAAAGAATTAGGTCCCTTTTGGTCTATGATTGCTGGCTATGAATTTGACGAAGAACGAGGCTGTATCCCGGTAGGCGGTAGTAAATATATTAAAGATGTAGTACCCTTCAAAACAAAAGAAGAATGTGAACTTGCTTGTGGCAGAATGTGGAGTTGCTGGACGATAGAAAAAGAAGATGAAGGGTTGGATAAAAGTTGGGTTGATGAGATAAATAAAATTCTAACCTCGGAAGAATTTTGTGGTTGGTCTACTTATGCAAAATGTAAAACTGATGCAGATTGTAACATGGGCGGATGTAGTGGAGAGGTATGCGAAGGTAAAGGAGAAGGAACAATAACTAACTGTCAGGGGAGAGATTGTTATTATGTAGCAGGATATGAATGTAAATGTATTGATGATAAATGTCAATGGTCAAAATAATGGTGATGAAGAAATGAAAGACAAAATGAAAAAATGGAAGAAAGGGGCGATGCTTGGAGCGTTGATAGGTGGGGGATGGACGATTTTAGGCGGAGTTGTCACTTTAATTATCGCATCTACGGGCAGTGCCCCCCAATTCTCATGGAAATTCCTCATATCTTCTTTCCCACTATATACCCTCATTGTACCACTTGGGCTTGCGGATTTTGGGCAGCGATTAGCACCACCGGGAGTACCCAACTTTCTGATGTTTCCCTTGGTGGCACTTTATTGGGCGGCGATTGGTGCAATCATTGGTTATTTGTATGAGAGGGCGAGGGAGTGAAGATGGTAAAAAAAGGAAATTGGTGGGGGAAGTTGCAGATGTGGAAGAAGGGGGCGATACTCGGAAGCATTTTTTGGGTTATAGGTTCGTATATTCCCATTCTGTGGTGGTATGGTGGAAGGCACATTGTAAGTTTTCTTCCTCCAACTCCATCTTTATACTCTTTCGGGGTTTATTACGGGTTATTCTTATCAGCAATTTTGGGGACGCTAATCGGTGCCACAGTAGGATATTTAATTGATAAATACAAAGGATAACCATGCTGAAGAACAAGAATCTACTTTTCCCTGTACTGGCATTAATCACAAGCCTGTGCTTTGTTAAATTATCCGAAATCATTAGATTTGGCATGATATGGGTATTGGTAACAGCTATGATAGCGTTAATTGTAGGGCTTCTTCTTTCAGACCATCGTATAGGTTTTATCACGGGTTTTTTAATGATAATATTCCCGATAATCGTTTTAGACTATCCGAATTACTCTGTAAGAGGTCCTGACATTTTGTATTATTTTGTTGCAATTCCAATTCTGGCATCGGGGTTTGGAATAATTGGCTCAGGAGGAGCATTTATTAAAAACAAACCATTAAGAGGTATAATCCTCCTATTAATTGGTTCTTTGGTTATTATAGCAGGGGCATTTCTTTGTATATATATCACAACATAAAGGACAATAAAGAAAAATAATAGCAATGATAATCTTTATATAAACCTTTGTTTATCGTTCGGAAAAACTATAACAACCATTAACGGTTGGACCCATCAAAAATCTTTTCAGCAGCAGCTAAAGACTCCTTTTTAACCTCTGCAAACCTTTTCTCCATTAATCCCCACGAACCCATACACTATTCAGATTCATCAATTTCCCCCTCTT